>JABFVP010000617.1 GCA_013362725.1 Cupriavidus sp. | reverse complement strand
GAGGGCACGCTGGCCGCGGCCGAGCTGCAGGCGCTGGCACGCTGGCTGCGCGCCGCGCCCGCCGCCGCGCCGCAGTGGGACGACCACGCCATCCGCGCCAGCCATATCGTGCACCACGCGCCCGGCAGCCTGCCGGCGCAGCCGGTGTTCAGCGCCGACCCGCAGAACCTGTTCGTCGTGGTCGAGGCCGGCAGCCATCACATGACGGTGCTCGACGGCGACAGGCTGGCGCCGATCCATCGCCTTGCCACGCGCTTCGCCTTGCACGGAGGGCCGAAGTTCAGCCGCGATGGCCGCTATGTCTACATGGCCAGCCGCGACGGCTGGGTCAGCAAGTACGACCTGTGGAACCTGGCCTATGTGGCCGAGATCCGGGTCGGCGTGAACACGCGCAACGTGGCGGTCAGCGATGACGGGCGCTGGGTGCTGGCCGGCAACACGCTGCCGCGCACGCTGGTGCTGCTGCATGCCGCCGACCTGTCGCTGGCGCGGGTGATCGATGTCAGGGGCGGCAATGGCGACGTTTCGCGGGTATCGGCGGTCTATGACGCGGCGCCGCGGCACAGCTTCGTCGCCGCGCTGAAGGACATCCCCGAGGTCTGGGAGATCCCGTATGCCGACGCCTCCGGCAAGCCACTGGCGTCGGCGGCGCCGCGCGTGATCGTGCTGGACGATGTGCTCGACGATTTCTTCTTCGACCAGCCTTACCGCCACATCCTTGGCGCATCGCGCAACGGCGGCGGCCAGGTGATCGACCTCGACCAGGGTCGCAAGGTGGCATCGCTCGCGCTGGGCGGCATGCCTCACCTCGGCAGCGGCATCACATGGGAGCTGGGCGGCCATGCAGTGATGGCTTCGCCCGACCTCGGGCAGGGCCGCATCTCGGTGATCGACATGCAGAACTGGCGCACGGTCGCTGCCATTCCCACCAACGGGCCCGGCTTCTTCCTGCGCAGCCACGAGCAGAGCCGCTACGCCTGGGCCGACGCCATGATGAGCCCGCGGCGCGACACGCTGCAGGTGATCGACAAGCAGACCCTGCAAGTCGCCGGCAGCGTCACGCCCAGCCCGGGCCGCACCGCCGCGCATGTGGAATTCACGCGCGACGGGCGCTATGCACTGGTCAGCCTGATGGAGCGCGACGGCGCGATCGTGGTCTACGACGCGGCCACGCTGCAGGAAGTGAAGCGCATCCCGATGGACAAGCCCATCGGCAAGTACAACGTCTTCAACAAGACCACGCGTTCGGCCGGCACCAGCCACTGAGCGCGTGGCGCGATCCCGATGCAGGAGCCCAACATGCAAGCACCGCTGAAGCCCGGCAAGGTCTGGCTGGTCGGCGTCGGCCCCGGCAGTCCGGACCTGGTCACGGTACGCGCCATGCGCGCGCTGGCCGCGGCAGAGGTCTGGCTGGTCGATGACCTGGTGTCGCCGGAGATGGCCGGCTATGCCAGCCCGGGCACCCATGTGGAGTGGGTCGGCAAGCGCGGCGGGCGCTGCTCGGTGAGCCAGCAGCGCATCCAGCAGCTGACGCTGAAGCATGCGCTGGCCGGCCGCGCGGTGGCGCGCGTCAAGGGCGGCGATCCGCTGCTGTTCGGGCGCGGCGGCGAAGAAGCCGCGTTCCTGCGCAGCTATGGGCTGCAGGTCGAGATCGTCAACGGCATCAGCAGCGGCATGGCCGCCGCGCAGGCGTTGGGCATCGCGCTGACGCATCGCGCGCACTGCCACGGCGTGACCTTCGTCACCGGCCATACCAGTGCCGATGGCTCGCCCGACTGGCACGCGCTGGCGCGTGGCGGCACTACTCTCGTGATCTATATGGGCATGAGCCGCCTCGCCGCGATCCGCGACGGCCTGCTCGCGGCCGGCATGGCAGCCGGCACGCCGGCGGCGGTGGTGATGCACGCCGGCAGCGAGCAGGCACGTACCTGGAGCGGCTCGCTCGGCACGCTGGCAGAAGCGCTGGCGGCCGGGCTGGCGAGCCCTGCCGTGGTGCTGGTCGGCGAGGTGGTTGCGGACGCGCTGTCCGCAGCGCAGGCGATGGCTCCGGACGCGGACTCGCTGGCCGCTTAGCAGCGCTGGCGCGCTGCCAGTTTGCTCCCCTCTTCCGCTTGCGGGAGAGGCGAGCCTTCGCTAGCTGCGGTGGCTGCGGCTCAGCGCTGTCAGTAAGGCAAGCCTACATAGTTCTCCGCCAATACCCGGCACGCCGCCTCTGACCCCACCAGGTAATCGAGCTCGGCCCGCTGCATGCGCAACGAAAACGGATCCGCATCCGGAAAGCGATGCATCAGCGAAGTCAGCCACCATGAAAAGCGCTCGGCCTTCCAGATGCGCCGCAGGCAACGCGCCGAGTAGGCGTCCAGCTCGCGCTCGTCGTCATGCCGGTAGGCGTCGATCAGTCCGTCGGCCAGGGTCAGCACGTCGCTGGCGGCCAGGTTGAGCCCCTTGGCGCCGGTGGGCGGCACGATATGCGCGGCATCGCCGGCCAGGAACAGGTTGCCGAATCGCATCGGCTCGCACACAAAGCTGCGCAGCGGCGCGATGCTTTTCTCGATGCTCGGGCCCGTCACCAGCGACTGCGCCGACTGCGGATCGAGGCGGCGGCGCAGTTCGTCCCAGAAGCGTTCATCGGACCAGTCCTCCACGCGCTCGCCCGACGGTACCTGTACGTAGTAGCGGCTGCGCGCGCGCGAGCGCATGCTGCACAGCGCAAAGCCGCGTTCGTGGCTGGCATAGATCAGTTCTTCCGCCACCGGCGGCGTGTCCGACAGAATGCCAAGCCAGCCGAACGGATAGACGCGCTCGAACACCTGCGTGGCGGTAAGCGGCACGCTCTGCCGGCTGACGCCATGAAAGCCGTCGCAACCAGCGATGTAGTCACAGTGGATCTCGTGCGCCACGCCGTCCTTGCGGTAACGGACCACCGGCCTGGCGCCATCGAAGTCATGCAGGCTGACATCCTGTGCCTGGTAGATCGTGGTGATGCCCGCTCCCTGCCGTGCCGCCATCAGGTCGCGCGTGACCTCGGTCTGGCCATAGACGGTCACGCTGCGGCCGACCAGCGCGTGCAGGTCGATGCGATGCCGCTGGCCATCGAACGACAGTTCGATGCCGTCGTGCACCAGCCCTTCCTGATGCAGTCGCGCCGCCACGCCCGCGCGTTCAAGCGCATCGACTGTCACGCTCTCGAGGATGCCGGCGCGGATGCGCCCGAGCACGTATTCCGGACTGCGTTGCTCGACGACGATGTTGTCGATGCCCGCTCTGGCGAGCAACTGCCCGAGCAACAGGCCGGCGGGGCCGGCGCCAATGATGGCGACCTGGGTGCGCATGTCTTGTCTCCTTGTGCGTATCGATCTGCTGGCGCTAACGATAGTTGCCGGACGCCTGCTACGGAATGGACAGAGCGAACCAATGACTGGACAATCGGAACATTGCTGGTAAACACCGACACCGCCGTGAGACCTGTCCCGACCTACTCCCTGTACGGCGTGAATTCGTCCGAGCCACTGTCGGACCAGTTGCATTTCGAGTCCATCGCCGCGCGCAGCCGCCTGCATGGGTGGGAAATCAAACCCCACCGGCATGAGCGCTTCCTGCAAATTCTGTACATTCATGCGGGTGGCGGCGAAGCCTTGCTCGAAGAGCGCCGGGAGCCGCTGCGCAGCGGCTCGCTGGTGACGATGCCGCCGCGGCATATCCACGGCTTTGCGTTCACGCCGGACACTGACGGCATGGTCGTTACCATGACCGACAGCCACCTGCGCACGCTGCTTGCAGGTGTACCGGATGCGCTGCCGCTGTTCGACCACCCGCGCCACGACCGCGTGCGGCGCGGCCACGCGCTGGCCGATGCGTTGGCGCTGTTTCGTGGGGAGATGGAAGCGGTGTCCGCCTGGCGCGGGGCGTCGCTGTCGGCGCTGCTAAGCCTGGTGCTGATCGGCATTGCACGGCTGGGCAATGCCGATCATCCGGCAGCCGCGCGCAGCAGCAGCCGACCGGCGCGGCACTTCCAGCACTTCCAGCAGCTGCTGGAATCGGACTACCGCGAGCAGAAGGAGATCGGCCACTACGCCGGCGCGATCGGCATCACGCCTACACAGCTCAACCGCGTGTGCCGCCACGCCTCGGGACAGTCTGCGCTGCAGATGATCCACGCGCGCGTGCTCGCTGAAGCGCAGCGCGACCTGCTCTTCAGCGACCTGGAACTCAAGCACATCGCGATGTCGCTCGGCTTCTCGGACGCGGCGTACTTCTCGCGCTTCTTCGCGCGGCTGGTGGGGCAGGCGCCCACGGAGTTCCGGCAAGCGGGGCGGGCGCGGTTGCCGGCGTTCGCGGTGCGCTGAGGGGTCAGCCTGGCTGGTCCATCGCGGCGAAGACTTCCTCGGCCAGGTGGAAGGCCGAATTGGCCGCCGGCACGCCGCAATAGACCGCCGTTTGCAGCAGCACCTCCTTGATCTCATCGCGCGTGACGCCATTGCTGGCCGCGGCGCGCAGATGCAGCTTCAGTTCATCACTGCGGTTCAGCGCCACCATCATGGCGATGGTCAGCAGGCTGCGGGTGTGGCGCGGCAGGCCTTCGCGCGTCCAGATCTCGCCCCAGGCATAGCGCGTGATCAGGTTCTGGAATTCTTCGTTGAGCGGCGTCAGCCGCGCCAGCGAACGATCGACATGCGCGCTGCCGAGCACCTCGCGCCGCACCGAGAGGCCGGCGTCATAGCGCGCGTGGTCGTCGGTCACGGGCAGGCGGCCGCGCACAAAGTCGAGCAGTGCGGCGGTGAAGCGGCCCGGCTGCTCGAAGCTGGAGATATGCGCTGCAGGCAGTTCGATGAAACGCGCGCTGGGAATCGCATCGGCCAGCGCACGGCCCTCTTGCGCGGTCGTCGACGGGTCCTGGCTGCCGGCAACAACCAGCACCGGCACCGGAATCGACGACACCGTCTCGCGGAAGTCGGCGTCGCGCACCGCCGCGCAGCTGGCCGCATAGCCGCGTGGATCGAGTCCTGCCAGCACGCTGCGCAGGCCCTCCAGTGCGCGATCCGAGGTGGCGGTAAACTCCGGCGTGAACCAACGTTCGATCGATGGCGCGACCATCACGCCCATGCCGTCGCGCAGCACGGTGTCGATGCGCGTGTTCCATCCCTCGGCGCTGCCGATCTTTGCGGCGGTATTGGCCAGCACCATGCGGGAGAAGCGCTCGGGCGCATGGATGCCGAGCCACATCCCCGTCTGGCCGCCCATCGACAGGCCGCAGAACACGGCCTGGCCGATACCCAATGCGTCCAGGATGGCAATCACGTCCTGGCCGAGTTGTTCAACGGTGAAGGCATCGCCGGGTGCGGTCGAGCGGCCGTGCCCGCGCGTGTCGTAGCGCACCACGCGAAAGCGCCCGGCCAGTGCGGCGGCCTGCGGCTCCCACATGGTGTGGTCGGTGCCGAGCGAGTTGGAGAAGATGATGGCGGGAGCTGAAGCGGGGCCATCGACGGTGCAGAAGAGGCGGGCGCCGGCGTGGTCTAGATAAGGCAAGGAGGTCTCCCTGGATATTGGTGTGTTGGGTTCAAGCGGGAGAGGAAGTACACCGTCCTGAAGCCGAGGCAACAGCCACCGCTTCCCGCCACGCCGCCACCGCCGCATCCGCGAAATGCACCGACTGCCCCGCATAATTGGCCGGATCGGCCAGCCGGTCCAGTGCGGCGGCATCCAGCAGCCCGGCATGCGCGGGATCTTCGCGCAGCATCGCCGCCAATGCGTCGCGCAGGCTCGTGCCCTGCTCCAGCGCGCGCCGCGAGGCGTTTTCCACCAGCTTGTGCGCCGGCAGCCGGCCGATGCGGGCACCCAGCGCCAGCATGGCGGCCTCGCCGAGGATCAACCCATGCGTGAGATCGAGATTGCCGCGCATGCGCGCCGCATCGACCTGCAGCCCCGCCACCACCTCGCCCATCTGGCGCAGCGCGCCCGCGGCCAGCGTGACGATCTGCGGCAGCGTGTCCCATTCCGCCTGCCAGCCACCCAGCGCGCGCTCGTGTTCCTGCACCATGCCCGACAGCATGGTGGCCACCAGCGGCGGCACGCGCACCGATGCCGCCAGCACCGCCGCGCAGCCGACCGGATTGCGCTTGTGCGGCATGGTGCTGG
>JABFVP010000452.1 GCA_013362725.1 Cupriavidus sp. | reverse complement strand
CCTCGGGCTGAAGAACACCGAAGGCCTGCTGATGACCGACAGCTGGTACTGGGACATGAACGACGATACCCGCAAGTTCGCCAACCGCTTCTTCGGCAAGATGAAGAAGATGCCAAGCAGCCTGCAGGCCGCGGACTACTCGGCAGCCAGCACCTACCTGAAGGCCGTCGAGGCCGCCAAGACCGACGATCCGGACAAGGTCATGGCCGAGCTGAAGAAGATGAAGATCAACGACTTCTACACCAAGGGCTATATCCGCCAGGACGGCCGTGGCATCCACGACATGTACCTGATGCAGGTGAAGACCGCGGCCGAATCGAAGAAGCCGTGGGACTACCTGAAGGTGGTCGCGACCATCCCGGGCGAGCAGGCCTTCACCACGGTGGCCGAGTCGAAGTGCGCCATGTTGAAGAAGTAAGAGCCGTCGGCACTGCGACGGTTTGCTCCCCTCTCCCGCTTGCGGGAGAGGGGCAGGGGGTGAGGGCTTGAGCGTCAAAGGCTGAGGTCGGTGGGCTAACACCGTTGGCCTTGCCAGGGCCGCCATGCTGGAACACACCGAAGGCGTCGCTTGACGTGGTTCCTCGCTAAACCGCCCCTCACCCCAACCCTCTCCCCGTGAGGGGAGAGGGTGAACACCTTGCTTAGGCTAGCTCGGGCGGCTTTGGCGCAACCAAAACCGTTGGCTCCGCTTAGTGGCTGCCAACAACCAGCAATCGATGCCCATGGACATCTTCGGAATCCCCTTGCCGGCCATGCTTTCCCAGCTCTTGCTGGGCCTGGTCAACGGCGCCTTTTACGCGATCCTGAGCCTCGGGCTCGCGGTGATCTTCGGCTTGCTCAACGTCATCAACTTCGCGCACGGCGCGCTCTTCATGCTGGGCGCGGTGCTGGCCTGGATGGGCATGGAGTACGCCGGGCTGAACTACTGGATCATGCTGCTGCTGTCGCCGCTGGTCGTCGCCGCGCTGGGCGTGGTGATCGAGAAGACCATGCTGCGCTGGATCTACAAGCTCGACCACATCTACGGCCTGCTGCTGACGCTGGGCATCACGCTGGTGATCGAAGGTATCTTCCGCTCGATCTACGGTGTCTCGGGCCTGCCGTATCAGACCCCGGACGCGCTGCAGGGCGCGACCGACCTGGGCTTCATGATCCTGCCCAACTACCGCGCCTGGGTCGTGGTGGCGTCGCTGGTGGTGTGCTTTGCCACCTGGTACGTGATTGAAAAGACCAAGCTGGGCGCCTATCTGCGCGCCGGCACCGAGAACCCCAAGATGGTCGAGGCCTTCGGCGTCAACGTGCCGCTGATGGTGACGCTGACCTACGGCTTCGGCGTGGCGCTGGCCGCGTTTGCCGGCGTGCTGGCCGCGCCGGTGATCCAGATCTCGCCGCTGATGGGGCAGAACCTGATCATCATCGTGTTCGCGGTGGTGGTGATCGGCGGCATGGGGTCGATCATGGGCTCGATCCTGACCGGCCTCGGGCTGGGCGTGATCGAAGGCCTGACCAAAGTGTTCTATCCGGAAGCATCGTCGACCGTGGTGTTCTTCATCATGGTGATCGTGCTGCTGCTGCGCCCGGCCGGGCTGTTCGGCAAGGAGAAGTGATGAGCGCACCCTCGACATCATCGACGCCAGCCACCGTGGCGGCCAATGCAGGCAAGGCAGGAAAGGGACAAGGCGTGCACAAGAAACTGTTGTACGGATTGCTGTTGCTGGCACTGCTGGCGGCGCCGCTGGCCGGGGCGTATCCGGTGTTCGTGCTCAAGGTGCTGTGCTTCGCGCTGTTTGCGTGCGCCTTCAACCTTCTGATCGGCTACACCGGGCTGCTGTCGTTCGGCCATGCGGCCTTCTTCGGCGGCGCCGGCTACGCCGCCGGCCACGCCATGAAGGTTTGGGGCGTGACACCCGAGATCGGCCTGATGCTGGGCACCGGCACGGGCGCGCTGATCGGCTACGTGGTGGGCTCGCTGGCGATCCGGCGCCAGGGCATCTATTTCTCGATGATCACGCTGGCGCTGGCGCAGATGCTGTTCTTCATCTGCCTGCAGGCGCCGTTCACCGGCGGCGAGGACGGGCTGCAGGGCATCCCGCGCGGCAAGCTGTTCGGCGTGCTGCCGTTGTCGGATGACCTGACGCTGTACTACGTGGCGCTGGTGATCATCGTCGCGGCCTTCGCGCTGATCGTGCGCACGGTGCATTCGCCGTTCGGCCAGATCCTGAAGGCGATCAAGGAGAACGAGCCGCGCGCGGTGTCGCTGGGCTATGACGTCGACCGCTTCAAGCTGACCGCGTTCGTGCTGTCGGCGGCGCTGTCGGGGCTGGCCGGCTCGATCAAGGCGCTGGTGCTGGGCTTCGAAACGCTCACCGATGTGCACTGGTCGATGTCGGGCTCGGTGATCCTGATGACGCTGGTCGGTGGCCTCGGTACGCTGTCGGGGCCGATCGTCGGCGCCTTCGTGATCGTCGCGCTCGAGAACAAGCTGGGCGACATCGGCCACTTCCTGGCGTCGGTGACCGGCATCTCATGGTTCGGCACGCTGGGCGAGTCGGTGACGATGGTGACCGGCGTGATCTTCGTGATCTGCGTGCTGACCTTCCGCCGTGGCATCATGGGCGAATTGCTGGCGCGCTTCGGCGGCCACGCCGGGCGCAAGGAGTGACCGCGGGTCGACATGCCCGATTCTGGGGCTAGGGTTTTTTCTAGCTTGTCCTCGATGCACCGCTTCGTTACATTCCATATACGGTTTTCGCAGGTTAAATGGAGGCGGAAGCGAGGAGACGACAGGCGCGCACCCGGTGTCGGGTAGCAGCGTTATAAATAAAGGGCGTTGCCGGGTGATCCTCGGCAACGCTTTTTTCATTGGGGCTTCACCGCCCGATAGTGATGTTTGCGCCCTGTTCTCGGGCACTCATGCCGCATCGGCATCACCTCGCGGCTTCACGCATGCGACAATGCGGGCGCTCCTTGCTGCCCGCCCATGTCCGCCACCCATCCCCCTGATCCATCCCTGACTATCCCGCACCCGGGTGGCCATGTCGCACCGCAGGTCCGGGTACGCCTGGGGCAGGGCGCCGACGCCGCCGTGGTGTCGGACTGGCTCGACCGGATCCAGCCCTTGCCCGTGCCAACTGCACGCGCGCGACAACTGATGCTGGGCGAATTGCTGGCCCAGTCCGGGCGCGGCATCTGCCTGCTGGCCAGTGGGTCACCGGACGGCGGTTTGCTTGGTTGCCTGCCGGTGGCCCTGCTCCCCAGCCTCGAACTGGCGGGCCTTGCGGCCTGCGCCGGCGAGTGGTGGGTGCGGCCGGAACTCGACGCAGCCACCCGCCGCGCCTGCCTGGAAGCCTGCTGCGCCACGCTGGCCGAGTGGGGCCGCGCGCACGGCATCCGTCATGCGCTGCTGGCACCCGGGCTGGTAGCCGGCCACGGCGGCGCGCCGCCCGGCTTCCGTCTGCACGGCAACGGCATGTGGCACGGCAGCCTGGTGCCGGCGGCCAAGGTATTGGGCTGACCAGCGCTGCCGGCCGTGCGCCGGCATTCGGTCCTGTCCTGCTTTTCTCCTTTCCCTTTCCCTTTTCGCTTTTCTGCAATGACGGAATTCGCATTCCTGGCGGTTGCCGCCTTTCTGGCCGGCCTGATCGACGCGGTCGCCGGCGGCGGCGGGCTGGTCCAGATCCCGGCGCTGTTCTCGGCCTATCCCAACCTGGCACCGGCGACGCTGCTCGGCACCAACAAGGTCGGTTCGATCGCCGGCACCGCCAGCGCGGCGCTGCGCTACGGCCGCAGCGTGCGCATCTACTGGGGCGCGACCGCGCCGGCGGTGGTGGCGGCCTTTGCATGCTCGATGGCCGGCGCCTGGGCGCTGACCATGATCCCGGCCGAGCCGCTGCGCAAGGCGCTGCCGTTCGTGCTGGTGGCGCTGCTGGTCTACACCGTCGCCAAGAAGGACCTGGGCGCCGAGCACGCGCCGACGCTGAGCGGCTGGGGCGAACGCGGAGCAGCACTGCTGGCCGGCGCCGTGCTGGGCTTCTATGACGGCGTGTTCGGGCCGGGCACCGGCAGCTTCCTGATGATCGTGTTCGTGCGGGTGTTCGGCTATGACTTCCTGCACGCCGCGGCGTCGACCAAGCTGGTCAACCTGGCCACCAACCTGGCGGCGCTGCTGCTGCTTGCCAGCAAGGGCCATATCTGGTGGCAGCTGGGACTGGTGATGGCGGTGGCCAACGTCGCCGGCAGCCAGGTCGGCAGCAAGCTGGCGCTGCGCCATGGCAGCGCCTTCGTGCGCAAGGTGTTTATCGTGGTGGTCAGCGCGCTGATCCTGAAGACCGCCTGGGACGCCTTCATCCGCTGACGGCAAAGCCAGGCTGGGCGCGCGATGCGGGTTAATCCTCGCTGTTCGCGCCAGGGCCCTGTGATAGACTCGATCCGCATTCCCGACCGCACGGTCGGTGAATGGCCGAAGCGCCTTTCCGGGGGAGTGGCGTGGACGGGAAATGGGGAACGGCTTGGTGTCGTTCCTGGCAGTAGCGCAGGTGCCGGCGATGTGCCTGCGTGGCCCGAGGGGTCGATCCAAAAAAAGGGGCATCCGCCGGCGGACGCCGGACGGATGCCTTTCCGTTTCAGGAACCGAAGGAGACAAGATGGATTTCAAGCGCGCCAGCCTGCTGGCAATCGCTGCGGCCAGCCTGGTTGCCGGCGCCGCCCAGGCGCAGGTCAAGGTCGGGGTGACAGTGTCGGCCACCGGTCCGGCGGCATCGCTGGGCATTCCGGAAAAGAACACCTTCACGCTGATGCCCAAGGAGATCGCGGGCAAGAAAATCGAGTACATCGTGCTGGACGATGCCTCGGACACGACCACCGCGGTCAAGAACACACGCAAGCTGATCAGCGAAGACAAGGTCGACGTGATGGTCGGCTCGACCGTTACGCCCAACTCGCTGGCGATGGTCGACGTGGTCGCCGAGAACGAGACCCCGATGATCACCATGGCCGCCTCGGCCCGCATCATCGAGCCGATGGACGCCAAGCGCGCCTGGGTCTTCAAGACCCCGCAGAACGACTCGCACATGGCCACCGCCATTGCCGAGCACATGAGCAACAACAACGTGAAGTCGGTGGCGTTCATCGGCTTCGCGGATGCCTATGGCGACAGCTGGGCGCAGGAATTCGCCAAGGTGGCCGAGCTGCGCAAGATAAAGGTGGTCGCCAACGAGCGCTTTGCCCGCACCGATACCTCGGTCACCGGGCAGGTGCTGAAGATGATGGGCGCCAACGCCGACGCGGTGCTGATCGCCGGCTCGGGCACGCCCGCGGCGCTGCCTGCCAAGACGCTCAAGGAGCGCGGCTACAAGGGCAAGATCTACCAGACCCACGGCGTTGCCAATGCCGACTTCCTGCGCGTGTGCGGCAAGGACTGCGAAGGCACCTTACTGCCCGCCGGCCCGCTGCTGGTGGCCGAGCAGCTGCCCGACAGCAATCCGGTGAAGAAGCCGGCGCTGACGTACAAGACCGCCTATGAGAAGGCCTTCGGCGGACAGGTCTCGACCTTCGGCGGCCACGCCTGGGATGCGGGCCTGATCCTGCAGCACGCCATCCCGGAAGCGTTGAAGAAGGGCCAGCCGGGCACCAAGGAGTTCCGCAAGGCCCTGCGCGACGCCATGGAACAGACCAGGAACCTGCCGGTGTCGCACGGCATCATGAACATGAGCGCCACCGACCACCTTGGCTTTGACCAGCGCGCGCGCGTGATGGTGCAGATTGTCGATGGCAAGTGGAAGCTGCTGAAATAAGCGGCTGACCCCGGCGTCTGACGCTGGCTGGCGAAGGTTCGCCGGAGTCGCGGTGAAGCAGGGCGCATGGCTGACCATGCGCCTTTTTTTCTGGCCGCGCGGCATCATCGACGCCCGCGCCAACCTAGGGTTGCTCTGTATTTCCGCAATGCGCAACCCGTTTACTATTTCGTAACCCAAAGCGCGCACCACCCTGTCGGCCCGTCGGCGCCCCGCTGACCCCGTTCGATGCAGGCAGGTTTTCCAACAAGACGGGGAGACAATGGACCTATCTATCGCCGCCATCCTGGCGCAGGACGGCATCACCTCGGGCGCGATCTACGCGTTGCTGGCACTGGCGCTGGTGCTGGTGTTTTCGGTGACCCGCGTCATCTTCATCCCGCAAGGGGAATTCGTCGCCTATGGCGCGCTGACGCTGGCGGCGATGCAGGCCGGGCACGCACCGCAAACCAGCTGGCTGCTGGTGGCGATGGGCGTGCTGACCTTCCTCTACGAGACCGTCACCGTGCTGCGCAGCGCCGAGTTGCGGCGCACGCTTGGCCAGCGGCTGGCGGTGCTGGCCGGCAAGTACCTGGTGTTCCCGCTGGCGGTGCACTGGGTGGTGCAGCAATATGGCGCGCAGCCGCTGCCGATGCTGGCGCAGGTCGCGCTGACGCTGCTGATCATCATCCCGCTGGGGCCGATGCTGTACCGGCTGGCCTACCAGCCGCTGGCCGAGGCCAGCACGCTGGTGCTGCTGATCGTCTCGGTCGGCGTGCACTTCGCGCTGGTGGGGCTGGGGCTGGTGATGTTCGGCGCGGAGGGCTCGCGCACCAATCCATTCTCGGATGCGCGCTTCGAGGTGGGCGCGCTCAGCATATCGGGGCAGAGCCTGTGGGTGGTGGCGGTGTCGGCATTGCTGATCGGTGCGCTGTACTTTTACTTTGAGCGCACGCTGCAGGGCAAGGCGCTGCGCGCGACCGCGGTGAACCGGCTGGGCGCGCGCCTGGTCGGCATCGGCACCACGCAGGCGGGACGCCTGTCGTTCACGCTGGCGGCGGCGATGGGCGCGCTGTGCGGCATCCTGATCGCGCCGCTGACCACGGTGTATTACGAGTCGGGTTTCCTGGTGGGCCTGAAGGGCTTTGTCGGCGCCATCGTCGGCGGCCTGGTGAGCTATCCGGTGGCGGCGCTCGGCGCGCTGCTGGTGGGCCTGCTGGAATCGTATTCGTCCTTCTGGGCCAGCGCGTTCAAGGAGGTCATCGTCTTCACACTGATCATTCCGGTGCTGCTGTGGCGCTCGCTGACGAGCAAGCATGTCGAGGAGGAGGAATAAGCCATGACCATGCTGACCGACAAGCAGGCCGGCGTGGCCGGCGCCGAAGCCGGCAGCCGCGCGCGGCTGAACCGCAACCGGGTGCTGGTGCTGGCGCTGAGCGTGGTGCTGGCGCTGCTGCCGGTGCTGCCGACGCCGGAGTTCTGGATCACGCTGGGCAACTACATCGGGCTCTACAGCATCGTCGCGATCGGGCTGGTGCTGCTCACCGGCGTGGGCGGCATGACCTCGTTCGGGCAGGCGGCGTTCGTGGGCCTGGGCGCCTACAGCACCGCGTACCTGACCACGCAGTTCGGGCTGTCGCCTTGGTTCGGGCTGCTGGTGGGGCTGGTGATCACGATGGCGTCGGCCTATGTGATCGGGCTGATCACGATGCGCATGTCCGGCCATTACCTGCCGCTGGCGACCATCGCGTGGGGCCTTTCGCTGTTCTTCCTGTTCGGCAACCTGGAGTTCCTGGGCAAGTATGACGGCCTCAACGGTATCCCGGTGCTGTCGTTCTTCGGCGTCGAGCTGCAATCCGGGCGCTCGATGTTCTACCTGATCTGGGCGGTGGTGCTGCTGGCGGTGCTGGCGATGCAGAACCTGCTGAACTCGCGCCCGGGGCGCGCCATCCGCGCACTCAAGGGCGGCGGCGTGATGGCCGAGGCCATGGGCGTGAACATCGCGTGGATGAAGGTGGTGATCTTCGTGGTCGCGGCGATCCTGGCATGCGTGTCCGGCTTCCTGTACGCACACCTGCAGCGCGCGGTGAACCCGACGCCGTTCGGACTGAACTACGGCATCGAGTACCTGTTCATGGCCGTGGTCGGCGGCGTCGGCCACGTGTGGGGCGCAGTATTGGGTGCGGGCATCCTGACCATCCTGAAGGACGTGTTGCAGGGTGTGCTGCCCAAGCTGCTTGGGGCCAACGGCAACTTCGAGATCATCGTCTTCGGCGTGCTGCTGGTGCTGCTGCTGCAGTACGCGCGCGATGGCATCTGGCCGTTCCTGGTGCCTGCCGGGCCGCCGGTGCTGGCGCCGGGGCAAGCCGCGGGGCTGGCGGTGCGGCAGAAGCCAGAGGCGGGCGAGCTGATCCTGGACGTGCGCGCCGCGCGCAAGCAGTTCGGCGGTCTGGTCGCGGTCAACGATGTCAGCTTCCAGGTGCGCGCCGGCGAAATCATCGGCCTGATCGGCCCCAATGGCGCGGGCAAGTCCACCACCTTCAACCTGGTGACTGGCGTGCTGCCGGTGTCGGGCGGCGAGGTGCGCTACCGCGGCGAAGTGATCTCGGGCCTGCCGTCGCGCGAGATCGTCAAGCGCGGCATCGGCCGCACCTTCCAGCACGTGCACCTGCTGCCGACCATGTCGGTGCTCGAGAACGTCGCCATCGGCGCCCACCTGCGCGGTGACTTCCGCGCGCAGGGCGGCGTCTGCGCCGCGATCCTGCGCATGAACAAGGCCGAGGAAGAAAAGCTGCTGTTCGAGGCAAAGCGTCAGCTGGAACGCGTCGGCCTGGCCGACTGCATGTACATGGAAGCCGGCAGCCTGGCGCTGGGGCAGCAGCGCATCCTGGAAATCGCGCGCGCACTGTGCTGCGACCCGGCCCTGCTGCTGCTCGACGAGCCTGCCGCGGGCCTGCGCTACAAGGAGAAGCAGGCGCTGGCCGAACTGCTGCGCAAGCTGCGCGGCGAAGGCATGAGCGTGCTGCTGGTCGAGCACGACATGGACTTCGTGATGAACCTGACCGACCGGCTGGTGGTGATGGAGTTTGGTTCGCGCATCGCCGAGGGCGTGCCCGAGGAGGTGCAGAAGAACCCGGCGGTGCTGGAAGCCTACCTGGGCGGCGTGGAATAACCGTGGAGCACGGACCCGACATGAGCCTGATTCTGGAAGTGAAGGACCTGCACGTGCGCTACGGCAAGGTCGAGGCGGTGCATGGCGCCAACCTGAAGGTCGAAGCCGGCCGCATCGTGACCGTGATCGGACCGAATGGCGCCGGCAAGTCGACCATGCTCAATGCCATCATGGGCGCGCTGCCGGTGACGGGGTCGTCCAGCGGCACGGTCAGCTACCTGGGCCACGACATGGCCGGCATCCCGGTGGAAGGGCGGGTCGCGCGCGGCATGTGCCTGGTGCCGGAAAAGCGTGAGCTGTTCGCGTCGATGACGGTAGAGGACAACCTGCAGCTGGGCGCCTTCCGCCGCAAGCGCGCCGGCGACAGGCAATACCTGGATCAGATGGACGTAGTCTACGACCTGTTCCCGCGCCTGCGCGAGCGCGCGCGCCAGGACGCCGGCACGCTCTCCGGCGGCGAGCGCCAGATGCTGGCGGTGGGGCGCGCGCTGATGGCCAAGCCGCAGCTGCTGATGCTGGACGAACCGAGCCTTGGCCTGGCCCCGCTGATCGTCAAGGAGATCTTCCACATCATCAGCAACCTGCGCCAGACCGGCGTGGCCACGCTGCTGATCGAGCAGAACGCCCGCGCGGCGCTGCAGGTGGCGGACTACGGCTATGTGATCGAGACCGGCGACATGGCGATGGAAGGGTCGGCCGACGAGCTAGCTGCCAATCCGAAGGTGATCGAAACCTATCTTGGGTTGGCAAAGAAAGCGGCTTGACTGACGTTGTGTTCGCCGCAGGAATGAGGGCCCGCACGAGCGGGCCCTTTGTTATTGCTGCTGTGAATAACTTTGGGGATAACCAGATTTCACCGCGGCTTTCGCCGGGCGGTCAGGGCCGGTCAGCCTTCACCCGAATTTTCATTCTCAGGATGGATGGTATGAAGGATGAAATGGAAAATACCATCCATCCTGTAGATATTTTTGGGCAATTCATTCATAAGTTGGATGGTGGTTCAGAAATCGTTACGAGGAATAGTCATACGCTAAATAATTCTATGTTTTCCCTGGCCGTATCCGCGCTCGCGGTTTCCAGCAGCCAGGCGCGGAAGCAATTCAGCGCTGGATGATCGCGCCGCTCCTTTGGCGCGCAGAGAAAATAGCCGCGTTGCAGCGTAATCGGCAGGTCGAACGGTGCCGCCACGCGTCCCGCCGCAATTTCCTCGCGCACCAGGCAGCGCTGCAGCACGGCCACGCCCATGTCGGCGCGCACTGCCTGAATCAGGATCGAGACCTGGTCGAACGCTGTGGATAACCTGGGCGCAGCGTTGGGTACGCCAGCCGCCAGCAGCCAGTTTTGCCAGTTTGCCGGCGCGGTGGTGTGGTAGAGCAGGGGCTCGTCCAGCAGTTCCGCGGGAGACTGCCAGCGGCCGGCCTCGCGGCGGGCGCGCGCGCGGTCCGGGTGGCAGACCGGCACCATTTCCCGACCCACGACGTAGTCGGCCTGCAGGCCGGGCCACTTGCCGGCCTCACCGGCCAGGATGGCGGCGTCGGGGGAGGGGCCGGACAAGTCTTCATCGCGCTGGTAGGGAACGAAGTCGAGCCGGATTTCCGGGTGGCGACGGTGGAAATCGGGCAGGCGCGGCACCAGCCAGACGCTGGCCAGGGTGGGAACCACGGACAAGGTGAGGTGGTGGCGGCGGTCGCCGGCGCGCAGGGCGGCGCTGGCGTGTTCGATCGCGGCGAGCGGTTCGGCCACGGCATCGAGCAGTTGCCGGCCGGCGTCGGTCAGTCCGAGCCGGTGCGCATTGCGTTGCAGCAGCGGCTGGCCGAAATGCGCTTCCAGCCGGGCGATGGCGCGGCTGATGGCTCCCTGCGTTACGCATAGTTCCTCCGCCGCGCGCGTAAAGCTGCCCAGCCGCGCCGCGGTGGCGAAGGCATGCAACTCGGACATCGAAGGGGAATGCAGCCGCATGGCGGAAGGGGGAGCGCGGAGCGGGCAGGGCGGTTTGCCGCCCCCGGCGCAAGGATGATCTTTGGTAATGCAAAGGTGCAATATAGTCGTTTGCGCCCGGCCGGTAAACGGCTGACACTCGCCCGGTTCATGCACAAAACACCAACAGGAGAAACCCCATGATCCGAGCCCGGATGTCCCGCCGCCAGCTGCTGCTGACCGGCACCGCTGCCGCCGCCACGCTGGTCTTTGCCGGCAGCGCGCTGGCGCAGGCCAACTACCCGACCCGCCCGATCCGGCTGATCGTGCCGTTTGCCGCCGGCGGCTCCACCGACCTGTCGGCGCGCCTGGTGGCCGAGTTTGCCGGCCGCGAGCTGGGCCAGTCGATCGTCGTGGAAAACAAGGGCGGCGCCGGCGGCTCGCTCGGAATGGAGCAGGTCGCCAATGCCGCGCCGGATGGCTACACCATCGGCATGGCCACGGTCAGCACGCATGGCTCCAATCCGGCCGTGTACCCCAAGCTCAAGTACGATCCAATCAAGGACTTTGCCCCGGTCACCAACGTGGTGGCGATCCCGAGCGTGTTCGCTGTGCACCCGAGCGTGCCGGCCAAAACCATGCAAGAGTTCATCGCCCTCGCCAAGGCCAATCCCGGCAAGTACAGCTTCGCTTCGCCGGGTGCCGGCTCGCTCGGCCACGTCAACATCGAAAACTTCATGATGCTGGCCAAGATCGACTTGCTGCACGTGCCCTACAAGGGCGCCGGGCTGGCGCTGAACGACGCCGTGGCAGGGCAGGTGAACGCGATTACGGACAACCTGTCGTCGACGCTGCCACACGTGAAGGCCGGCCGGCTGCGCGCCCTGGCGGTCCTGGGCGCGGCGCGTTCCGCGCAGCTGCCCAACGTGCCGACCTACGCCGAACTCGGCTTCAAGGACATGGGTGAGGGCGGCTGGTTCGGCATTGTCGCGCCCGCCAATACGCCGCCCGCCATCGTCGGCAGGCTGAACCAGGCGATCCACAAGGCCATGCAGAACCCCGAGTTCAAGCGCAAGGTGGAAGAGTCCGGCGGCACGCTGGTGCCGACCACGCCGGAACAGTTCAAGGCACAGATCCAGCAGGCCATGGCGCGCTACGCGCGCGTCGCCAAGGCCGCCGAGATCAAGCTGGACTAAGGCATGGCGGAAGCAACCAACCATACGACCGCGCTGCCGCCGGTAATCGTGCGCTTGCCGGAAGGTGAGGCGCTGCCGCTGGTGTGTGATTCGCCACACAGCGGTACCGCCTACCCGGCCGACTTTGGTGCCGCGGTGCCGGCAGCACGCCTGCGCGGCGGCGAGGATACGCATGTGGATGCGCTGTGGCAGGCAGTGCCCGCGGCGGGTGGCACGCTGTTGGCGGCAACCTTCCCGCGCGTCTATATCGATCCGAACCGGATGGCTGATGACATCGATCCGGCCCAGTTGGATGGTGCCTGGCCGGTGCCGCTGGCCCCGGGGCCGAAGACGCAGCTGGGGTACGGCCTGATCTGGAGCCGGATCGACGCGGCCACGCCGATCTACGACCGCCGGCTGTCGGTCGCGGAAGTGCAGGCCCGCATCGAGCGCTACTATCGTCCGTACCATGCAGCGCTGGCCGAGGCCGTGGAGGGTGCTTATGCGCGCTTTGGCGCGCTCTGGCACCTGAACCTGCACTCCATGCCCAACAACGCCTACGAGCGCCTGAAAATCTCCAGCCCGCATCCGCTGGCGGACTTTGTGCTGGGCGATCGCGATGGCACGACCTGCGAGCCGGGGCTGGTGGATCTGGTCGAGCGGGAACTGCGCGGCATGGGCTACACCGTCGCGCGCAACGATCCGTACAAGGGCGTGCAGTTGATCGCGCAGATTGGACGACCGGCAGAGCGGCGCAACAGTCTGCAGATCGAGATCCGGCGCCCGCTGTACATGGATGAGACGACACGCGAGCGCAATGCGGGTTTCGCTTCGCTGCAACGTGACCTTGGCAAACTGACCGAGGAAGTGGCGGCTTATGTCCGCTCCCGGCTCTGAGACGCTTGTTCCACGTGAAACATCCGGCCGGGCCCTGCGCCCGGCCTTTTTGTTTCACGTGAAACACAACGTCGCTTTCAGGCGACTGGCGGCGTACCGAAAGCGCCATGTTTCACGTGAAACATAGTGTCCGTCGGAAAGCGATAACTCGAATGCCGCTATAATTTCGCATTCCCGTATTTTTCCGCCAGCCTCCCGGAGGAGGTGTCCCATGCTTTACCCGAAAAAATTCGATGTCATCGTCGTCGGCGGTGGCCATGCCGGCACTGAGGCCGCACTTGCCGCGGCCCGCATGGGCTGCCAGACGCTGCTGCTGACCCATAACCTCGAGACGCTTGGGCAGATGAGCTGCAACCCGTCGATCGGGGGCATTGGCAAGGGACACCTGGTCAAGGAAGTGGACGCCATGGGCGGCGCCATGGCGGCCGCCACGGACGAGGCCGGCATCCAGTTCCGTATCCTGAATTCCAGCAAGGGACCGGCCGTGCGTGCCACGCGCGCCCAGGCGGATCGGGTGTTGTACCGCAAGGCAATCCGCACCCGGCTGGAGAATCAGCCGAACCTGATGCTGTTCCAGCAGGCCGTGGACGATCTGATGGTGGAGGGCGACCGTGTCGTCGGCGCCATGACGCAGGTCGGCATCGCCTTCCGTGCGCGTGCGGTGGTGCTGACCGCCGGCACCTTCCTGGACGGCAAGATACATGTGGGGCTGGACAACTACACCGGCGGCCGCGCCGGCGACCCGGCCGCGGTGTCGCTGTCGGCACGCCTGAAAGACCTGAAGCTGCCGCAAGGCCGCCTGAAGACGGGTACGCCGCCGCGCATCGACGGGCGCACCATCGATTTTTCGGTGATGGAAGAACAGCCCGGCGACCTCGATCCCGTGCCGGTGTTCTCCTTCCTGGGCCGGCCCGAACAGCACCCGCAGCAGCTGCCGTGCTGGATCACCCATACCAACAGCCGTACCCACGACATCATCCGCGGTGGGCTGGACCGGTCGCCGATGTACACCGGCGTGATCGAGGGGGTAGGGCCGCGTTACTGCCCCAGCATCGAGGACAAGATCCATCGCTTTGCCAGCAAGGAAAGCCATCAGATCTTCCTGGAGCCGGAAGGCCTGACCACCAACGAGTTCTATCCCAACGGGATCTCGACCAGCCTGCCGTTCGACGTACAGCTGGAACTGGTCCATTCGATTCGCGGCCTGGAAAACGCCCATATCCTGCGTCCTGGCTATGCGATCGAATATGACTACTTCGATCCCCGCGGCCTGAAGGCATCGCTGGAGAGCAAGGCGATCCGGGGCCTGTTCTTCGCCGGCCAGATCAATGGCACGACCGGTTATGAAGAGGCCGCGGCGCAGGGGCTGCTGGCCGGCATCAATGCCGGTTGCTACGTGCGCGAGCGCGATGCGTGGACGCCGCGCCGCGACCAGGCCTACCTCGGCGTACTGGTCGACGACCTGATCACGCGTGGCGTGACCGAGCCGTATCGCATGTTCACCAGCCGGGCGGAATTCCGACTGAGCCTGAGGGAAGACAACGCCGACATGCGGCTGACTGAGGTCGGCCGGGAACTAGGCGTGGTCGACGATGCGCGCTGGGACGCGTTCAACCGCAAGCGCGACGCTGTTTCACGTGAAACAGAGCGGCTGAAGAGCACCTGGGTGAACCCCGCGATGCTGCCGGCCGAAGAAGCCGTGCCGCTGCTGGGCAAGCCGATCGAACGCGAATACAGCCTGGCCGACCTGCTGCGTCGCCCGGAAGTCAGCTACGAAGGCCTGATGGCGCTGCAGGGTGGTCGCCACGCGCCCGAGGCCCCGCTGGATGCGGAGCCGATGCTGGCGGACCAGATCCGCGAGCAGATCGAGATCGGCATCAAGTACCACGGCTATATCGCCCGCCAGGCGGCCGAAGTTGACAAGCTGGAAGCCAACGAATCGACGCGCCTGCCGGAAGGGCTGGATTACACCGAAGTGCGCGGGCTGGGTTTTGAAGTCAGCCAGAAGCTGAACCAGCATCGCCCGGAAACCCTGGGCCAGGCATCGCGCATCTCGGGTGTGACGCCGGCGGCGGTCTCGCTGCTGTTGGTACACCTGAAGAAGAAGGGACTGGGCCGTAGCCGTGCGGACGCCGGCGCATCGTCCGGCAACGGTGAAGAGGCTGCCTGAGAGTGCCCGCACCGCGATCCACCATGACCGACGACGCCACGCAGCGTCGTCGCCTTGAAGCGGGCCTGGCCGAGATCGGGCTGGCCCTGGCGCCGGCCCGGATCGACACGCTGTTCGCGTACCTTGCGCTGCTGCGCAAATGGAATGGCGTCTACAACCTGACCGCCATCCGCCATGCCGACGAGATGCTTACGCATCACCTGCTGGATTCGCTTGCCGCGGTCCCGGCGCTGGCCGAAGCCGCCCGTGCCGCCGAAGTCGATACGCCGGCGCGGGGCAGGGTGCTCGATGTGGGCTCGGGTGGCGGCATGCCGGGCCTGCCGCTGGCCATCGCCTGCCCGGATGTGTCGGTGCTGATGGTCGACATCGTGCAGAAGAAGACCGCATTCCTGACGCAATGCCGTGCTCAGCTGGGCCTGTCCAATGCCGCCGCGCATTGGGGGCCGGTGGAGAAGCTGGACGATGCCGACGGCTTTGCCGTGATCACTTCGCGCGCATTTGCAGAACTGACGGATTTCGTCAGCCTGTCGGGCCAGCTGCTCGCGCCGCGCGGCAAGCTGATCGCGATGAAGGGGGTGTATCCGCAGGCCGAGCTGGACCGTATGGAAGCCGCCGGACTGATGGCGCACTGGCAGGTCGACGCCGTGCCGCGGCTGACCGTGCCCGGGCTGGAGGCGGAGCGCCACCTGGTGTTGCTGTCGCGCCGCGAGGGCGCCCCCGTATGACCTACGCCGCGGCGCCGCGCAAGCGCACCGCGAACTGCCAGCCGCGTGCTGGCCGGATGATTTGAAGCAGGAGCCGCAGGAGCTTATGGCCAAGGTATTCGTGATCGCAAACCAGAAGGGCGGGGTAGGCAAGACCACCACCACGGTGAACCTTGCCGCTGGCCTGGCGGCGCAGGGCCAGCGCGTGCTGCTGGTCGACCTGGATCCGCAGGGCAATGCCTCGATGGGCTCCGGCATCGACAAGCAGGCGCTCGAAACCAGCGTGTACCAGGTGCTGGTCGGCCTGGCGGGCATTCCGCAGGCGCGCCAGCGCTCCGAAACCGGCAAGTACGACGTGCTGCCGGCCAACCGCGAACTGGCCGGTGCGGAAGTGGAACTGGTCGAACTGGACCAGCGCGAGCGCCGGCTGCGCCATGCCATCGCGGAAGTCGACGGCGACTATGACTTCGTGCTGATCGATTGCCCGCCGTCGCTGTCGCTGCTGACGCTGAACGGCCTGTGCGCGGCGCACGGCGTGATCGTGCCGATGCAGTGCGAGTACTTTGCGCTGGAAGGGTTGTCGGACCTGGTCAATACCATCAAGCAGGTGCACGCCAACCTGAATCGGGACCTGCAGGTGATCGGTCTGTTGCGCGTGATGTTCGATCCGCGCGTGACGCTGCAGCAGCAGGTGTCGGCCCAACTGGAATCGCATTTCGGGGAAAAGGTCTTCAAGACCCTGATCCCGCGCAATGTGCGGCTGGCCGAGGCACCGTCCTATGGCATGCCGGGCGTGGCGTTCGATCCGTCATCGAAGGGCGCCAAGGCGTACCTGGACTTCGGCGCCGAGATGATCGCGCGAGTCAGGCAGCTGGGCTGAAGGAGAGGGCAAGAGCATGAGCACTGCAAAGAAGAAGGGCCTGGGCCGCGGCCTCGAAGCGCTGTTGGGCGGGCCTGCCGAAATCGTCGAGTCAGTCAAGCAGGAAGGGGCGCCCACCGTGCTGAACCTGAACCAGCTGCAGCCGGGCAAGTACCAGCCGCGCACGCGCATGGACGAGGGCGCGCTGCAGGAACTGGCCGCGAGCATCCGCGCCCAGGGGCTGATGCAGCCGATCCTGGTGCGGCGCGTCGCCGAACCCGACCGCTACGAGATCATTGCCGGAGAGCGCCGCTTCCGCGCCTCTAAACTGGCCGGGCTGGACAAGGTGCCGGTGCTGGTCAAGGACGTGGCCGACGAAGCCGCGGCGGCGATGGCGCTGATCGAGAACATCCAGCGCGAAGACCTGAATCCGCTGGAAGAAGCGCAGGGCATCATGCGCCTGATCCGCGAGTTCAGTTTCACGCACGAGCAGGCGGCCGAGTCGGTGGGCCGCTCGCGCAGCGCGGTGTCCAACCTGCTGCGCCTGCTGAACCTGGCCGCGCCGGTGCAGACCATGCTGATGGCCGGCGACCTCGACATGGGCCACGCGCGCGCACTGCTGGCGGTGGACGGTGCCAACCAGATCACGCTGGCCAACCAGATCGTCAACAAGCGGCTGTCGGTGCGCGAGACCGAGAAGCTGGTGGCGTCGACGCTCAAGCCGTTCGACCTGAAGTCGCTCAAGCAGAAGGGCGGCAACAATGTGCGCGACGTCGCGCGGCTGGAAGAGGAGTTGTCGGATGCGCTCGGGCTGGCGGTGCAGATCAAGCTGTCGCCACGCGGCAAGGGCCAGCTGACGATCCACTTCAGCAACAACGATGCGCTCGAAGGGGTGCTGACGCGCTTGCGCGAATCGCGCGAAGGGCAGCAGGCTGCCTGATTTACTGCGCGATTAACGGCCATTGCTGTGGCGACTGTTGCGCGCATGCAGCACTGGTCGGGACGATCCGCGGTATACCTTGTGCCCGGCCGCTAATCCCCCATCATGTGCAGGGTTCGCTGCGCAATCCAATTACGTCAAACATCATTGCTGCGCAATTTTAGCGCAGCCATCATGCAATCGTGATGGCAACCGTTGTGCGCAACGCACTGCAAGGTAAATGTAAGCAGATTGACGGGAATCAGTAGTTCCCCTTAAAATCGTGCGGTTTGAATTCTGGTCGGGCCGAAAAGTTCCGGCCCGGATAAGGCAGGCAGGTGGTGGTTCAAGATCGTCGGCAACGAGGCGCCGGGTCCCGTCAGGAAGATGACTGGGACGACTGGAAAGAAGGCGCGGACCGTGAGGAAGAGGCCGTCGATCCGCTGTCGCATGCCGAGGCGGTGACGCTGTTTGGCGAGCGCGCGCTGCGTCCTTCGCGCATGACCCCGGGCAAGGTTGTCCTGGCGCAGGTGGCGGTTTCCCTGCTGTCGGCACTGTGCTGGGCGCTGTTTGCGAAAGAGCCGGGGCCATATGGATGGTCGGCGCTGTTCGGCGGCATGGTGTGCTTCGTGCCAAGCGGATTCTTCGCCTTGCGCCTGTGGCTGGCGCGTGATCGCGCTTCGGTAGGCGGACTGGTGCTGGGCGAGGCGATCAAGGTCTTTGCCACGGTGGCGCTGCTGGTGCTGGTGGTGGTGCTGTACCGCGATCTGCGCTGGGTGCCGATGCTGGTCACGTTCCTGCTGGCACTGAAGACATATTGGGTGGTGGCCCTGGCCTTGCGCTAGGACCGCTGCCTGAAAACGGTGCTTCCTTTGCAAGTGGTGGCACCAAGACGGAATATCAAGAGTTTCCGTGACGGCTGCGGCGGTTTTCATGGCGCTGACACCGGGCACGGCCAAGGTTGGAAACCCGCTTGCATCGCGGTGACCGGCGAATCCGCCGAAGGCAATGCAAGACGCGTACCGGGCGCTG
>JABFVP010000204.1 GCA_013362725.1 Cupriavidus sp. | reverse complement strand
GACGCGCCGCTGACCGTGCTGGCGCGCCTGCCCGCCCCCGACGGCCATGGCAACGGGGCCGATGCCGCACCGCGCCGCGATGATCCGGCCGTGCCTGACGCCGGCCCCGCGCTGGCGGTGGTGCTCAATCCCGATCCGATGGAACCGGCCAGCCTCGGCGCCGACCGCGTGCTCAGTGCCATGCCGCACGCCAGCGCCCGTCTGGAGCCGGCCGCGGGCGGCCCGGGCGGCACCCTCGACGGCACTAGCCGGCTCGATGCGCTGTCCAGCATCACGCTGGCGCCGGCCGATATCCGCCTCTATGAAGTGCCACCGGTGCCGCTGAGCCGGCCCGGCATGCCGCGGCCCGACGCGACCGCGCCGCACGGCCACGAAACCCTGGCGGTCACCGGTTTGGGCAGCGTGGTGGCCGCCATGGAGGCGCCGCGCATTGCCATCGAGCGGGTCGAGCCCGCCTGCGATGCAGGCCGCTTCGCGGTGCGCCGCGTGGTGGGCGAGCGCGTCGCCGTCAGCGCCGATATCTGGATGGATGGCCACGACAAGCTGGCCGCGGCGGTGCTGTGGCGCGCGCCGGGCGAAAGCGAATGGCGCGAGACGCCGATGCAGCCCGGCATCAACGACCGCTGGGAAGGCAGCTTCCCGCTGGTGGCGCTGGGCCGGCATGAATTCACGGTCGAGGCCTGGCGCGATGCCTACGCCAGCTGGCTCGACGAGATCGGCAAGAAGCGCGCGGCGGGCCTCGACGTCGCGCTGGAAATCGAGGAAGGCGCGCGGCTGGTGGCCGATGCGTTGTTGCGGCCCGGCGGTAATGGCAAAACAGGCAATGGAGCGGGTGTCGGAAAAGCGCGCAACGGCAGGAAGGCCGGCAACAAGGATGGCCAGCAGGGCACCATCGACAGCGAACTATCCGCCATCGTCGACGAGCTGACGGCGGCCGCCGGCGATGACGAACGGCGCCTGCAGCTGCTGCTGTCCGAGCGCACCGCCGCGGCCATGCAGGGCGTGATGCAGACCCCGGCCGGCCGCCCGTTCGCGTCGCGCCATCCGGTGGCGATGCCGGTCGAGGCCGACCGGCTGGCGGCGCGCTTCGCCAGCTGGTATGAGCTTTTTCCGCGCTCGCAAAGCAACGACGCGCAGCGCCATGGCACCTTCGACGACGTCATCGCACGCCTGCCCGCGATCCGCGCGATGGGCTTCGACGTGCTGTACTTCCCGCCGATCCACCCGATCGGCCGCACCCATCGCAAGGGCCGCAACAACAGCCTGCGCAGCGAGCCGGGCGACCCCGGCAGCCCCTATGCCATCGGCAGCGCCGAAGGCGGCCACGATGCGCTGCATCCGGAGCTGGGCACGTTCGAGGACTTCAGCCGGCTGATCGATGCCGCCGCCGCCAACGGTCTGGAGCTGGCGCTGGACTTCGCGATCCAGTGCTCGCCCGACCATCCGTGGCTGCAGCAGCATCCGGAGTGGTTCGCGCACCGTCCCGACGGCTCGCTGCGCTACGCCGAGAACCCGCCCAAGAAGTACGAGGACATCGTCAACGTCGACTTCTACGCCGCGCCGCCGGCCGGTGCCGCGCTGTGGCAGGCGCTGCGCGACGTGGTGATGTTCTGGGCCGACCACGGCATCCGCATCTTCCGCGTCGACAACCCGCACACCAAGCCGCTGCCGTTCTGGGAATGGATGATCGCCGACGTGCGCGCGCGCCACCCCGACACCATCTTCCTGGCCGAGGCCTTCACCCGGCCCAAGATGATGGCGCGGCTGGCCAAGCTGGGCTTCAGCCAGTCGTACACCTACTTCACCTGGCGCAACGCCAAGTGGGAACTGACCGAGTACCTGACCGAACTGACGCAGAGCCCGTTGCGCGACTTTTTCCGGCCGCACTTCTTCGTCAACACGCCCGACATCAACCCCTACTTCCTGCATCACGGCGGCCGCCCCGCGTTCCTGATCCGCGCGGCGCTGGCCACGCTGCTGTCCGGGCTGTGGGGCATGTACAGCGGCTTCGAGCTGTGCGAGAGCGCGCCCTTCGTGCTCGACGGCAAGGTGCGCGAGGAATACCTGGATTCGGAGAAATACCAGTTGCGCGTGCGCGACTGGCAGCAGCCCGGCAATATCGTCGGCGAGATCTCGCGCCTCAACGAGATCCGTGCCAGCCACCCGGCGCTGCAGAACCATCTGGGGCTGCGCTTCTACCATGCCGGCAGCGACGCAGTGCTGTGGTTCGCGCGCTTCGTGCCGGGCACGGACTACCTGTTCGGCGACGACGTGCTGCTGGTTGCGATCAATCTCGACCCGCGCACCGCGCACGATGCCGATATCGAAATCCCGCTGTGGGAATGGGGCCTGCCCGACCAGGCCGCCCTGGCGGTGCAGGACCTGATGCGCGGCCAGCGCTTCGAGCTGCGCGGCAAGCACCAGCGCATCCGGCTCGACCCGGCGCAGCTGCCGTTCGCGGTCTGGCACGTGCAGCCGCTGGAACGTCCCGCCCCCCGCCCACCTGCGGCACCGGCCTCGACCGATCCGCACGGCGCCTGACAGGCATACGTGGAGACACGGATGATACGCCTTACCGAAACCGCCAGCGCCGCCCTGCTCAACGCCGACCCGCTCTGGTACAAGGATGCCGTCATCTACCAGCTGCACATCAAGTCCTTCTTCGACGCCAATGGCGATGGCGTAGGCGACTTCGCCGGCCTGCTCGGCAAGCTGGACTACCTGGTCAACCTGGGCGTCGACACGGTGTGGCTGCTGCCGTTCTATCCGTCGCCGCGCCGCGACGACGGCTATGACATCGCCGACTACCGCAATGTCCACCCCGACTACGGCACGCTGGCCGACGCGCGCCGCTTTATCGCCGCCGCGCACGCACGCGGCCTGCGCGTGATCACCGAGCTGGTGATCAACCATACCTCCGACCAGCATCCGTGGTTCCAGCGCGCGCGCAAGGCCAAGCCCGGCTCTGCGGCGCGCCGCTACTACGTGTGGTCGGACCATGACCAGGCCTACGCCGGCACGCGCATCATCTTCTGCGATACCGAAAAGTCCAACTGGAGCTGGGATCCGGTCGCGGGTGCGTATTTCTGGCACCGCTTCTATTCGCACCAGCCGGATCTGAACTTCGACAACCCGCAGGTACTCAACGAAGTGCTGTCGGTGATGCGCTTCTGGCTCGACATGGGGGTCGACGGCCTGCGACTGGACGCGGTGCCCTATCTGGTCGAGCGCGAAGGCACCAGCAACGAGAACCTGCCCGAGACCCATGCCGTGATCCGCGCCATCCGCTCCCACCTGGACCAGCATTTCCCCGGCCGCATGCTGCTGGCCGAGGCCAATATGTGGCCGGAGGACGCGCAGCAATACTTCGGCCTGACCGGCCCCGAGCCGGAGGGCGACGAATGCCACATGGCGTTCCACTTTCCGCTGATGCCGCGCATGTACATGGCGATCGCGCGCGAAGACCGCTTCCCGATCACCGACATCATGCGCCAGACCCCGGAGGTGCCGCCCAACTGCCAGTGGGCCATCTTCCTGCGCAACCATGACGAGCTGACGCTGGAGATGGTAACCAGCAGCGAGCGCGACTACCTTTGGGAGGTCTATGCCACCGACCGGCGCGCGCGCATCAACCTGGGCATCCGCCGCCGCCTGGCGCCGCTGATGGAACGCGACCGCCGCCGCATCGAGCTGATGAACAGCCTGCTGTTCTCGATGCCGGGCACGCCGGTGATCTACTACGGCGACGAGATCGGCATGGGCGACAACATCCACCTGGGTGACCGCGACGGCGTGCGCACGCCGATGCAGTGGTCGCCCGACCGCAACGGCGGCTTCTCGCATGCCGATCCCGAGCGCCTGGTGCTGCCGCCGCTGCAGGGCCCGCTCTACGGCTACGAGGCGGTCAATGTCGAGGCCCAGGCGCGCGATCCGCATTCGCTGCTGAACTGGATGCGGCGCATGCTGGCGCTGCGGCGCAAGCACCGCGCCTTCGGCCGCGGCACGCTGCGCTTCCTGTTTCCCGGCAACCGCAAGATCCTGGCGTACCTGCGCGAGTTCGAGGGCGAGCACATCCTGTGCGTGGCCAACCTGTCGCGCGCGCCGCAGGCGGTGGAGCTGGACCTGTCGGCATTCAACGGCCGCGTGCCGGTGGAGATGATGGGCGCGACGCCGTTCCCGGCGATCGGCACGCTGACCTACCTGCTGACGCTGCCACCGTATGGCTTCTACTGGTTCGTGCTGAGCGACGAGGCGCAGCCGCCGTCGTGGCACGTGGAGGCGCCCGAACAAATGCCAGATCAGATCACCCTTGTGATGCAGAACACGGGCCGGCCCGAGCTGACCGAAGCCTCGCGCCGGCTGATGGCGAGCGAGGTGCTGCCGCACTACATCGGCCGGCGCCGCTGGTTCGGCGCCAAGCACGAGCGCATCGAGCGCGTCGCGCTGGCCTACCTGCTGCCGTTCGCGCGCGGCAGCGGCGGCGAGGACATCTACCTGGGCGAGGTCGAGGTGGCGCTGCCCGGGCGCACCGAGCGCTACCAGCTGCCGGTAGGCATCCTGTGGGACCGCGAAAGCGCCGACGGGGTCTCGCAGCTCGCGCACGGTCTGTCGATGGCGCGCGTGCGCCAGGGTAGCCGCGTCGGGCTGGCCACCGACGGCTTCGTGGTCGAGCCGTTTGCGCGCGAGGTGGTGCGCGCGCTGCGCAACGACTTGCAGCTGCACGCCGGCCAGGACCTGATCCACTTCCGCGCCGAGCCGGGGCTGGCCGCGCTGGAACTGGAGCGCGACCCGATCGAATACATGTCGGCCGAGCAGTCCAACAGCTCGCTGTCTTACAACAACACCGCCGTGCTCAAGCTGGTGCGCCGGCTCTCGGGCGGCATCCACCCCGAGGCCGAGATGACGCGCTACCTGACCGCGCAGGGCTATGCGCACGCCGCTGCGCTGCTGGGCGAGGTGTTGCGCACCGGCCCGGACGGCGTGCCGCACACCATGATGCTGCTGCAGGGCTATATCCTGAACCAGGGCAACGCCTGGGACTGGACCCTCGATTACCTGGGCCGCGCCATCGACGATGCACTGCCGTCGCAGGACAGCGAGGACGAATTCGCCGAGGCCATGAAGGGCTACGCCGCGCTGGCCGGCACGCTCGGGCGCCGGCTGGCCGAACTGCACGCGGTGCTGGCGCGCCCCACCGACGACGATGCCTTCGCGCCCTTGCCGGCTACCGAGGACGATGCCCGTGCCTGGGCCGGCCAGGCGATGGAGGCGTTGCAGCGCGCGCTCGCCCGGCTGCAGTCCCGGCCTGCCACCGAGCCCGCCAGCCCCGCCTTCGAGGCCGATGTGCAAACCCTGATGGCCGCGCGCGAGGCGCTGCCCGGCCTGGTCGAGAAGCTCGCCGCCGCGGCGCCCGGCAGCCTGCAGACGCGCATCCACGGCGACTTCCACCTGGGTCAGGTGCTGATCGCGCAGAACGACACTTACCTGGTCGACTTCGAAGGCGAGCCCGGCCTGCCGCTGGACTGGCGCCGGCGCAAGACCTCGCCGCTGCGCGACGTGGCGGGGCTGCTGCGCTCGCTCGACTACGCCGCGGCCACGGTTGGCACCGATCGCAGCGAACGCACCCACAGCGAACTGCCGCCGCAGCTGGCCGAACGCCGCGCGTTGCTGCTGGAGCGCTTCCGCAGCACCGCCAATGAAGCCTTCCTGAATTGCTACCGCCAGCACATGGAGGCCTCGCCCGGCCCGTGGGCGGCACCTGACCAGTTGCAGCCGCTGCTCGACCTGTTCCTGCTGGAGCGCGCGGCGTATGAAGTGGAATACGAAGCCGCCAACCGGGTCGCGTGGATCGACCTGCCGGCCAGCGGGCTGGCCCGCCTGCTGCGCAAGCTGGCCCCGACCGGAGAACCGGCATGACCCCTCCCGCCAGCACAGGTAGCAGCACACCCGCCGGCAGACAAGCCGGCCAGCTGCCCGGCCATGAACTCGACGCCCTGCTGGGCGGCCGCCATCCCGATCCGTTCGGCGTGCTCGGACCGCATCCGGATGGCGACGCCACGCTGGTGCGCGCCTGCCTGCCCGGGGCGGCGTCGGTGCAGCTGGCCGATGCCGGCGGCGCGCCGCTGGCGGAGATGGA
>JABFVP010000686.1 GCA_013362725.1 Cupriavidus sp. | reverse complement strand
CAGGATGCCGTAGACCAGCGTCAGGCCGAGCGCCACCAGGCTGTACACGCCGCCCAGCGTCAGGCCGTTCAGGAACTGTTGAAGGAACAATGCCACGGGGTACCTCTTGCGGTTCAGGAAACCAGGCACGCGCCGGCAACGGCCGTGCGTGTTCCGGCGCGGCGGCGCTACGCGGCCGCGCAGATCAAAATCAGGCGTCGGGAATCAGGCCGGCGGCAGCGCGGGCTGTCGGGCGTGGCAATGGCGGTGCGCAATGCGGTGCTGCGGATGCTGCATGGCGGTGTCTCCTGTGCGATGCGGCGCGATGGCCGCCCGGCCAGCCGGACGGCGTTGCCGTCCGGTGACGCCGTGTCGGGAAAGCGTTCCCGCACGGTCGTTCGTTTTCGCCGACTTTTGCATAGGCCCGCAGGCACCGTCAAGGAAAGCGGTCTGCTATTCCGCACGGCGAAATAGCAGCGCCTGCGCCTGCGGGTAAGCCCTGACGAACAGGGCCGCCACCATCGGTGCGCTACATGGTCCCCATGCCGCGTCTGCATGGTCCGGACCAGCTTGAAAAAGACCCCGCCGCTTTCTATGGTGCCTAAATCAGCCCCAGGCACGGTCGCGGCAATCCCACCCTGCAGTTTGCTGATGACCAGGGGGAGAGCCGATGAAGATTGCGCAGATTGCACCACTCGCCGAACGCTGCCCGCCCAGCCTTTATGGCGGCACCGAGCGCATCGTTTCGTACCTGACGGAAGAATTGGTGCGCCAAGGGCACGAGGTCACGCTGTTCGCCAGCGGCGACTCGGTCACGGGCGCCGAACTGGTGCCGTGCTGCGACATGGCACTGCGCCTCGATGCGGACGTCGGCGACCATCTGCCTTACTACGTGATGATGCTGGACCGCGTGATGGCTGCCGCCACGCGCTTCGATGTCCTGCATTTCCATATCGACATGCTGCAATGCCCGCTGCTGCGGCGCCTGCCGGTGCGCGCGGTGACCACCTTGCACGGGCGGCTGGACCTGCCCGAGCTGCAGCCCTTCTATGCGCATTTCCCGCAATTCCCGCTGGTATCGGTCTCCGACGCGCAGCGCGCGCCGATGCCGCCGGTGAACTGGGTGGGCACGGTCCACCACGGCATTCCGGCGACGCTGCTGGACTACTGCGCCAGTCCGGCGGGCGACTACCTCGCCTTCCTTGGCCGCATCTCGCCGGAAAAGCGCCCCGACCATGCCATCGAGGTGGCCGCGCGCGCGGGTTTGCCGCTGAAGATGGCGGCCAAGATCGACCGGGTTGACCGCGCCTACTGGCAGGAAGTGATCCGCCCGCTGGTGGCGGCGCACGCCAACGTCGAATACATCGGTGAAATCGACGAGCGCGCGAAGTCGGCCTTCCTCGGCAATGCGCGCGCGCTGCTGTTTCCGATCGCGTGGCCCGAGCCGTTCGGCCTGGTGATGATCGAGGCCATGGCCTGCGGCACGCCGGTGATCGCGTTCGACTGCGGCTCGGTGCCCGAGGTGATCGAGCCGGGCGTCAGCGGCTTCATCGTGCACAGCGTCGACGAAGCGGTGGCCGCCGTCGCCAGCGTGGCCGCGCTGCCGCGCGCCGGCGTGCGCGCCGCGTTCGAAGCGCGCTTTACCGCGGCGCGGATGGCGCGCGACTACGTGCGCATCTACCAGGGCTTGCCGAACCCCGGCGACGCGGGCGAGGCACATGGCGAGGCCGACGGACTGGCGCTCGCATAACCGCACACGACCACTGCTGGAGAGACCCCCTCATGCCTGCAGAATCCATGGAACATCCCAACCGCTCGATGGCGGTCGCCGGCGCCGGCGACGTCGCGCAGTTCTATATTCCCGCGGCGGCGTCGCTGCAGGAGCGGCGCCCGCGCACGCTCAAGCATGGCGACACCTTCGCGCTGTTCGACCATAACGGCGATGCGATCGGTGCGCCGGGCAGCCCCGAGGGCCTGTTCCATTTCGACACGCGCCACCTGTCCTTCCTGCGGCTGACGGTGGAAGGGCAGCGCCCGATGCTGCTGTCGTCGACGCTGCGCGACGATAACGCCGCGCTGACCTGCGACCTGACCAATCCGGACCTGTTCGACCAGGAGGGCGCGCTGTGGCTGGAGCACGACCTGATCCACCTGCGCCGGTCGCGCTTCCTGTGGAACGGTGCCTGCTATGAACGCCTGAGCGTGCGCAACTTCGACGACCGGCCGCGGCGCGTGTGCATCGACATCGCCTTCGATGCGGACTTTGCCGACTTGTTCGAAGTGCGCGGCACGCAGCGGCTGCGGCGCGGCACCCTGCACCCGCCGCAAGTCGACGGCGCCGCGGTCACGCTGAGCTATACCGGCCTGGACCAGGCGCGGCGCGAAACCCGGCTCTCGTTCGATCCGCAGCCGCAGGAGCTGAGCGGCAGCCGTGCCAGCTTCACGCTGCTGCTCAAGCCGTCGTGCATGCAGCTGCTGCGCATGGAGATCCGCTGCAAGTCGGTGGATCATGAGGAGCACGAGGCCCAGTCCTTTCTCGGCGCGCTGCTGCAGTCCCGGCGCGAGCTGCGGCGCTCCTCCGGGCGCGCGGCGTCGATCACCACCTCGAACGAGCTGTTCACCGAAGTCGCGCGGCGCAGCCTCTCCGACCTGTACATGCTGCTGACCAACACCGTGCACGGACCTTACCCGTATGCCGGCATCCCGTGGTTCAGCACGGTATTCGGCCGGGACGCGCTGATCACCGCGTTGCAGACGCTATGGCTGGATCCCGAGATCGCGCGCGGCGTGCTGCAGTATCTTGCCGCGATGCAGGCCGAGACCGTCGACCCCGGCGCCGATGCCGAGCCCGGCAAGATCCTGCACGAGATGCGCCATGGCGAAATGGCGCGCCTGGGCGAGGTGCCGTTCGCGCTCTACTACGGCAGCGTCGACGCCACGCCGCTGTTCGTGCTGCTGGCCGGCGCCTACCTGCGGCGCACCGGCGATGTCGACACCGTGCGTGCGCTGTGGCCCAGGCTGCAGGCCGCGCTGGACTGGATCAGCGAATACGGCGACCGCGACGGCGACGGGTTCGTCGAATACGGCCGGCAGTCGCCGGAGGGCCTGATCAACCAGGGCTGGAAAGACAGCCGCGATTCGGTGTTCCATGAGGACGGGCGGCTCGCCGCCGGCCCGATCGCGCTGGCCGAGGTCCAGGCCTACACCTACGGCGCCTGGCAGGCCGCCGCGCAGATCCGCGCGGCGCTGGATGACAGCGAGGGCGCCGCCCGCTATGCCGCCAGGGCGGAAGTGCTGCGCGACGCCTTCGACAAGCACTTCTATGACCCCGCGCTGGGCACTTATGTGCTGGCGCTGGATGGCAGGAAGCAGCCGTGCCGCATCCGCGCCTCCAACGCGGGCCATACGCTGTTTACCGGCATCGCGCTGCCGGAGCGCGCGCCGTCGGTCGTGGGCACGCTGATGCAGAGTACGTCCTTCTGCGGCTGGGGTATCCGCACCGTCGCCGCGGACGCGGCGCGTTTCAACCCGATGAGCTACCACAACGGCTCGGTATGGCCGCATGACAATGCGCTGATCGCGGCGGGCATGGCGCGCTACGGCTACCACCCCGAAGCCAGCCGCATCTTCGAGGGCCTGTTCGCGGCATCGAGCTATATCGACCTGCGCCGCCTGCCCGAACTGTTCTGCGGCTTCGCGCGCCAGCGCAGCCAGGGGCCTACCTTCTATCCGGTGGCGTGCGCGCCGCAGGCCTGGGCCGCGGCCGCGCCGCTGCTGATGCTGCAGGCCTGCCTGGGGCTGGACTTCGATACGCAGGAGCCGGCGATCACGTTCGAGAACCCGTCGCTGCCGCCGTTCCTGGACGAGGTGGTGTTCCGCAACCTCGGCGTCGGCGGCGGCAGCGCCGACGTCGCGGTGCGACGTTCGGGCGAGCGCGTGGTGGTCGACGTGCTGGAGCGGCGCGGGCCGGTGCGGGTGCTGACGCGGAATTAGGGCCTGGCGGTGAGCGGGTGCGGGCCTTGCCCGGGCGCGTGCCGCGGGCTAGGCGTGTTCTGCCGGCAGCGCGCGCAGGCAGGCCACCAGCGCCGCCACCACATCGTCCTCCACCGGCTGGCGCCGCCACATCACGCCCACCGGCGGCAGGTCCCAGCTCAGCGCATGCGGCAGCGCCGCCGCGCCCCGCGCCTCGACCAGTTCGCTGGCGACCGCCCTGGGCACGATGGTCGTCGCCGCCGGATGCCTGCGCATCAGCGTGGCCATGGTCTTGATCGAATACGTCTCGACCATCGGCGTGGGCTGCGCCACCCCCGCGACCGCGAAGATGGTATTGATGGTGCGCCGGATCGGCGTGTTGGGCGGCGGCAGGATCCAGTCGCGTTCGGCCAGCCGGTGCCAGTCGAGCGCGCCGCGCGCCAGCCGCGTCGCGGCCGCGGCGGGCACGACCAGCGCCGGCTCTTCGCGATACAGCGGCTGCTGCACGATGTCCGCGCCCGGCGCAAAGAAGGTGCGCGCGATGACGCAGTCCAGTTCATGCTCGCGCAGTGCGCCGACCAACTCGTCGGTGGTGCCTTCGCGCACCAGCACCGACACCCGCGGGGTCTGCGCCAGGCCGAAGGTGCAGGCCGTATCGAGCACGCCGCGGCTGATGTAGGGAATCACGCCGAGGCGTAGCCGGCCCGACAGCCCGGCTTCGATCGCCGCCAATTCGCGCCCCAGCGCATCGGCGTCGGCCAGTGTCAGCCGGGCGTGCGCCAGCACCGCCAGGCCGGTGGGCGTGGGCTCAAGTCCACGCCGGGTGCGGGTGAACAGCGGCACCATGAAGATGTCTTCGATCTCGCGCAGGGCCTTGGTGACGGCGGGCTGCGACAGGTTGAGCTCGGCCGCCACGCGCGACACCGAGCGCTGCCGCGCCAGTGCGAGCAGCAGCGGCAGGTGCCGCAGGCGCAGCCGCGAAACCAGGTTGTGGACCAGCTTGTCGGGGGCGATGGACATGGGGCTTGCCGCGCCGGGGGCGGGTGCGATGGAAGTATTACTGGACGGTAATACCACAATAACCAAACAGGCGCAGATGGTTATCCCGCAAACCTATACTGGCCGGCATCACAGGAGCATTTCCCATGTTCACTACCCGTCCCGAGATTGTCGGCACCTTTGGCGTTGCGGCGTCCACCCACTGGCTGGCCACGCAGACCGCCATGGGCGTGCTGGAGCGCGGCGGCAACGCCTTCGATGCCGCGGTCGCCGCGGGCTTTGTGCTGCAGGTGGTCGAGCCGCACCTGAACGGCCCCGGCGGCGAAGTGCCGATCTTGTACTGGAGCGAGCGCGAGCGCGCCATGCGCTCGGTGTGCGGACAGGGTCCGGCGCCGGCGCTGGCCGATCCCGCCGCGCTGCGCGCGATGGGCCTGGACCTGGTGCCCGGCATCGGCCTGATACCGGCCGCCGTGCCGGGTGCCTTCGGCGCATGGCTGACGATGCTGCGCGAGCATGGCAGCTGGTCGCTCGCCGAGGTGCTGGCGCCCGCCATCGGCTATGCGCGCGACGGCTTTCCGCTGGTGCCGCGCATCGCGCGCGCGATCCTGGCGGTGCAGGCGCTGTTCCGCGACGAATGGCACAGCTCGGCCCAGACCTGGCTGCCTGACGGCAAGGTGCCGCGCCCCGGCAGCCTGCACACGCTGCCGGTGCTGGCGGCCACCTACACCCGTATCGTCGAAGAGGCCCAGCGCCGCAGCGATAGCCGCACCGGCCAGATCGATGCGGCGCTGGACTGCTGGTACCGCGGCTTCGTCGCGCAGGAAATCGATGCGTACTGCCGCCATACGCCCGTGCGCGACACCACCGGCGACAAGCATACCGGGCTGCTGCGCCGTGAAGACATGGCAAGCTGGACCCCCGAGATCGAGGCGCCCGTTACCCTGGACTTTGGCCGCTATACCGTGGCCAAGTGCGGCATTTGGAGCCAGGGGCCGGTGTTCCTGCAGCAGCTCGGCATGCTGCGCCATGCTGGCCTGGAGCAGCACGCGGTGGATTCACCCGAGTTCGTGCACCGCGTTGCCGAGGCCGCCAAGCTGGCCAGGGCCGACCGGCTGGCATGGTACGGCGATCCGCGTGTCGGCGGGAGCCCGCTGGCGGGTGTGCGGGACGAAGGCTACCTGGCCGCGCGCGCGCAGCGCATC
>JABFVP010000256.1 GCA_013362725.1 Cupriavidus sp. | reverse complement strand
ATCGCCCGCCGCATTGCCGCCGGCGACCTGACCGCCCCGATCGCGCTGCGGCCCGCGGACCACAGCAGCATGCTGCACCATGTGGCCAGCATGCGCGACCAGCTCGCCGGCGTGCTGGCGCGGATCCAGGCCAGCGCCCAGGAGATCACCGCGGCCAGTCAGCAGATCGCGGCGGGCAACCAGGCCCTGTCGGCACGCACCGAGCAGCAGGCCAGCGCGGTCGACGCCACCACCGACAGCATGCAGGCGCTGGCGGCGCACGTCGCGGCCGCGCACGCGCAGGCCACCGAATCGAGCGAGATGGCCAGCGCGGCCCGCGCCGCCACCGATGACGGCGCGGCCGTGGTGCAGCGCATGCGTGGTGCAATGGACGCCCTGCACGGACACTCGCGCCATATTGCCGAGATCGTCGGTGTGATCGTAAGCATCGCGTTCCAGACCAATATCCTGGCGCTCAACGCCGCCGTGGAAGCGGCGCGTGCGGGCCCGGCGGGCCGCGGCTTTGCCGTGGTGGCGCAGGAAGTGCGGGCGCTGGCACAGCGCAGCGCCGAGGCGGCGCGCGAGATCGGCGGCATCGTCGGCAATGCCACGCATGAGATCCAGCAAGGCGCCAGCCTGAGCGGCAGCGTGGTGGCGGCGATGGATCGCATTGCCGCCACGGTGGGCCACAGCCATGCGCTGGCCGAGGGGCTGCGCGCGCTCGCGGACAAGCAGGCAAACAGCGTGCAGGGCGCCACACAGGCGGCGGCGCAACTGCGCCAGACGGCCCGGCAGAACGCTGCGCTGGTCGACGAACTGGCCGGGCAGGCGGCGCGGCTGGACCAGCAGGCCGCGGCGCTGGCCACCGACGTGGCGCGCTTTCGCTTCCAGCAACCGTGACCCGGCAGTCGCGGCCAAGATGTGTCGGGTCGAAACATTTGTCATGACGACGTAACCGGCATTTACGTCTTCCGCGATGAAGTTACAGATATGTTGCAACTGAACCAGCCGCGGTAACGTGACAGCCCGGTTGCGGCGAGTAACCTTGCTTCACACCAACTGAACTGGCACCCGCACAGGAAACCATGGCTGAACGACTCATCATGCTGGACGTACCCGGCGTCCTGTACTCCGACCGCTCCCGCACCCGCCTCGGCGGCATTCCGGATTCGGGCACGCCGCGCGACGTCAGGTTCTTCGACCCGGTCGCGCTGGGGTTCGTGCGCAGGCTGTTCGGAGTGGCGGGCGCCCGTGTGGTGGTATCCGATGCCTGGCGCCGGGGCACGCCGGCCGCCATCCTGCAACAGCTGGACCTGCAGGTCGAAGCCATGACGCCGCCGGTCGCGGGCGGCCACGGTGCCGAGATCGAAGCGTTTTTCGCCCAGGGCGCGTGCCCGGTGCATTACGTGATCCTGTCCTGCGCCGCGGCCGAGTCGATGCCCGAGGCGCTGCGCGAGCATCTGGTCACGGTCGACCCGGCCGTGGGTCTGACCCTGGAGAACTTCCAGCAGGCGCTCGATATCCTCGGCGTGGCCTGTCCTTCCACGGTCATGCCGGCGCCCAAGCTCGATGCCGGCCTCAAGGCCAAGCTGGCGCAACTGCAGCAACTGGCACGGGACAATCCTGCCCGCTTCGGCAGCGCGCTGGCACCGGCGCGCGAAGTGACGGCGGTCCACGCCTGAGCCAACGCTGCCATGCAGTCCCCGACGGGGCGCCCACACCGGCGCCCCGTTTTGCATTCGTCGATCCGTAATGGACCATGCCAACGGCCCGGCTTCGTCGCTGCGACGCATACGTGTCGCAGTGATCCCGTATCATGCTCGCTGTCGCCGGCGCCATGCCGGAGCTTTGTGCCAGGACCCGCCATGCCTCACCTCGTCATCGAACTGACCGAAAACACACGCCTGAACTGCTCGCAGGAAGAACTGCTGGATGAGGCCAATGCCGCCCTGCTGGCTTCCGGCCAATTCCAGGAGGCGGATATCAAATCGCGCTGCATCACGCTGTCGACCTACCGCCAGGGCATCGATGCCGTCGAGCGGGCCTTTGTCCATGCGCGCCTGTCGATCCTGGACGGGCGCGATACCGCCGTGCGTCAGGCGCTGGCGCAGGCGGTCTGCGATGTGATTGCCGAAGCCGTGCGCTCGGGTGGTGGCAACGGCCAGAACGTGCAGGTGTCGGTGGAAGTGTGCGAGATGGTGCGCGCCACCTACGCCAAGCAATTGGTGGCCTGATCCGCCGCACCGTCGGACGGCCGCGCAATAAAAAACCCGCGGCCGTTGCGGCCGCGGGCGGAAGCTTCAGGAAGACTCCGGAAGCTCTGTCATGGGGAGCGCCCCCGCACCCATGACGTAGTCGATTCTAGGTGGGCGACCTCGCCACCGACTTGACCTGGATTAAACGCTGTCGGATTGGTGCCAGGGGCCAAAAAAAAGGAGCCGGCAAGCGGCTCCTTTTTTTTCTGGACAACTGGCGCAGATCAGGCTGCGGCGTCCTTCAGCTTCTTCAGCGGACGGACCTTGACCTTGACGCTGGCCGGCTTGGCCGGGAACCAGCGCTCTTCACCGGTGAACGGGTCCTTGCCGAAGCGCTTCTTCTTGGCCGGCACGTGCTGCGCCGTGACCTTCAGCAGGCCGGGCAGCGTGAACTCGCCAGCGCCTTTCTTGTTCAGCGCGCCGACGATGGTGTTTTCCAGGTGGGCCAGCACCGTCTTCACGGTCTTGGGTTCCAGTTCCGTCTGGGCTACCAGGTGAGCGACCAGGCTCGACTTGTTGAAGGTGTCCTTCAGCGGGCGCGCCACGGGCGCAGCGGCGGAAGCAGCCTTCTTGGCCGGCGCGGCCTTCTTGGCGGCAGCCTTCACGGGTGCCTTGGTTGCCGCAGCCTTCTTGGCGGCGGGCTTGGTTGCAGTCTTCGCGGTCGGTTTCGCTTTGGTCGCCATATCGATATTCGTAAGTTGAACAGATGGATGCCGGCAGGTGTCATGCATTGCTTTTCAGCGTGCGCAATCGCCTGATCGACGCCCACTGAATCATAGCGGAAAGTGCCCTAAGTCAAGGGGTTTTCATGCATGCGACACGCAAAACACGTTGAAAACCCCGGGTTTTGTCGCGGCTTTGCCTCAGTCGAGCGCGAAAACGGCCTACGTCCCCCCGTTTTCGCATCCAAGGACCGGCGCGCGCGGCAGCCCTGATCAGTGCGCGCGGGCGGCCATGGCCTCGCGCGTTTCGCGGGCCAGGCCCAGTGCAAACGCAGTTTCGGCGACCAGGAACAGCGGGCCGATCAGCAGCCCGACCAGGTCGTCGACGAAGGCCGGCTTGCGCCCCTCGTAATAGTGGCCGATGAACTGGATCGCCCATCCCACCACGAACAGCCCGACGCCGATCGTGAGCCACCAGGTCGTCGGCATCGCAGCGATATGCGCGCCAGCGTAGAGGAACACCGCGAGGATCAGCGCCATGGCCACGCCGAAGCCCAGCGACAGGCGCAGGTAGAACAGGCACGACAGGATATACAGCAGCATGGCCGGCGTCAGCACGGCGCTGCCGTTGCCGAGAGCCAGCGCTGGCCGCGCCAGCAGCGTGGTCACGGCCAGCACGATCATCGGGATGCCGATGAAATGCGTGAAGACGTTGCGCGGATCGCGATGGTAGGCGGCGTAGTTGGCGAGATGTTCGATCAGGGTTTTCACGAGGGCGTCTCCTGGACTGCGCTAGGGTGCCGCGCGCGGCGGGCGCGAGGTGGATTTATAGTAGTGGGCGCGCACCGGCCGGTCTGTCAGGTTTTTGACATTCCCCAGGTGCCCGGACATGGAGACGGCATGCGGCTGGCGCGCCAGCCGCACCCGCTCTCCCCGCCCCACACGACCCCGAGACGCAGCCCCCAGACACCAAGTCCAGTCCGATGTTGCCATGCAGCGACCCGCTCTTCGCGGTGCGCGCGGGCGCGTGGTTCAGCCGGTTGCCGCCGGCGCTGCAGCAGGCGCTGCTGGACGACGGCGGCCTGCGCCGTTTGGTTGCCGGCGAGACCCTGTTTGCGCGCGGCGACCGCTTCGATGGCCTGTATTGTGTTGCCAACGGCACCATGCAGGTCCACGCCAGCGGCGAGTCGGGCAAGGCCGCGATGCTGGGCCTGCTCGGGCCGGGCACCTGGTTCGGCGAGATCTGCCTGTTCGACGGGCTGCCGCGCACCCACGACGCACGCGCGGCCAGCGCCGCCACGCTGTGGCACGTGCCGCGCACCGCCCTGGCGCAGCGGCTCGCGCAGCAGCCGGCGTGGTGGCAGCCGTTCGGGCAACTGCTGGCGGCCAAGACGCGCGAGGCCTTTCACTATGTCGAGGAAGCGCAGTTGTTGCCGCCGGCGGCCCGCGTCGCGCGCCGGCTGGCCGCGATCGCGCATGGCTACGGCAACCTGCCGGCTGGCATTGCCACGCGCCGCGTGCGCATTGCGCAAGAGCAGCTGGCGCAGATGCTGGGCCTGTCACGCCAGACCGTGAACCACGCGCTGCGCGAGCTAGAAGCGCACGGCCTGCTGCAGCTTCAATATGGCGGCATCGAACTGCTCGACCTGCCCGCGCTGGAAACGCTCGACTGACCGCACCGCACCGGAGCCCCATACACCATGACTATCCTGGACGCCGCCCAACTGGACGCCTGGCTGGCGCGCCTCGGCATCGCCGTGCCTCCTTCGCCGACGCTGCAGGCGCTCGACGCGGTGCTGGCCGCGCACCTGGCCACCATCCCATTCGAAAACGTCGATCCGCTGCTGCGCCGCGCGGTGCGCATCGATCTCGATGCCGTATTCGACAAGCTGGTCACGCGCCGGCGCGGCGGCTACTGCTTTGAACTCAATACGCTGCTCGGCGCCGGGCTGGGCGCGCTGGGCTACGAGGTCACGCCGCTGGCCGCGCGCGTGCGCTGGGGCGTGCCGGACGACGTGCCGACCATGACCTCGCACATGCTGCTGCGGGTGGAAGTGGCGCACCGCAGCTATCTGGTCGATGTCGGCTTCGGCGGTCCCACGCCGTTCCGTGCGATGCCGCTTTCCGAACCGCCCGATGATGGTTTTCCCTACCGGCTTGCGCCCTCCCCGCCGCAAGCTGGCACCAGCGCATTCCACAGCTACGACCTGCAGGCACGCGGCGATGCGGACTGGATCCCGGTCTACCGGTTCGACCTGACGCCGCAGCCGCCGATCGATTTCGAGGCACGCAACTGGTATGTCTCGACGCACCCGGACAGCATCTTCCTGCAACGCCTGATGGCCGCGCGCACCGACGGCGGCACGCGGGTGACGCTGGCCAATGGCGAACTGGCCGAGCGCGCCCCGGACGGCAGCGTACGCCGTACGCACCTGCCGCATGCCGACGCCGTGGTGCAGGCCCTGTCGCAGCGCTTCGGCATCGTGCTGGACGACGCGCTGCGCCAGGGCCTGATGGCTGCGCTGCCTGACTTGCTGGCGTCTGCGACGGCATCCGCCAGCGGCTGAATCGCAGCGGCTGCGCACTGTAGCATCGGGCTTCATGCACCGCGCGCATTGCCGGCAGAAAGAATGCTGATAAGGCCTGTAACCGCCACCCGGCGCTGTGGACGCGGCCATGGCCGCGCCACATAATGTCCCGGCGATGCCGCCTGCGGGCGCGTCCGCAGGACCACAGCGCGGCACCCCGCCGCCAGCACAAGCCGGCCAGCATCGCTGACGCCGGCGCAGCCATACAGGAGACTCCATGTCATTGTTCGATCTGACGGGCAAGGTTGCCATCGTCACGGGCTCTTCGCGCGGCATCGGCCGCGCCATCGCCGAGCAGATGGCCGTACAGGGCGCCAAGGTTGTGATTTCCTCGCGCAAGGCCGAGGCCTGCCAGGAAGTGGTGGATGCGATCAACGCCCGCCATGGTGCCGGCACCGCGATCGCGGTCCCGGCCAACATCTCTTCGAAGGACGACCTGCAGCGCCTGGTCGACGAGACCAACCGTGCCTTCGGCAAGATCGACGTGCTGGTGTGCAATGCCGCCTCCAACCCGTACTACGGCCCGATGAGCGGCGTGTCGGACGACCAGTTCCGCAAGGTGCTGGACAACAACGTCATCTCCAACCACTGGCTGATCCAGATGGTGGCGCCGCAGATGATCGACCGCAAGGATGGCTCGATCATCATCGTGTCGTCGATCGGCGGCCTGCGCGGCTCGC
>JABFVP010000446.1 GCA_013362725.1 Cupriavidus sp. | reverse complement strand
GCCCGGGCCAGGGTTTCGCCCGGCGCCAGCAGCTGCAGCCGGTCGCGCCACGCCAGGTCCCGGCCGGCCCACCAGCCGGCGACGGTGGGCAGGTCGTGCGTGGTGGTGGTGGCGATGGCATCGGCGGGCCAGGCTTGCGGTGGCAGGAACGCCGCTGCCTCGGCTTGCTGGCCGGCCAGGTTGCCCGCATCTTCCGTTGCCTGATCCTGAGCCTCGTCGCCCGCCTCGCGCTGGAACCACAGCACGTCGATGCCCAGCACGCCGCGCGTCGACAGGGCCGCATTCAGCTCAGGCGGCACCGTGCCGAGGTTTTCGCCGATGATGATGGTGCGATGCCGCCACGACTCCAGGGCTACCAGCCGCAGCAAGTCTTGCAGCGGAAAGCGCAGGTAGGCGCCGTCGCTGGCCGGTGCGCCGGCCGGCACCAGCCACATGCGGGCCAGGCCCAGCACGTGGTCGATGCGCAGTCCGCCGGCGTGCGACAGGTTGGCGCGCAGCATTTCCAGGAACGCTGCGTAGCCGTGCCGGCGCAGCCCCCGCGGCGAGAACACCGCCACGCCCCAGTCCTGCCCGAGCGGGTTGTACAGGTCCGGCGGCGCGCCGGCATGGAAGCCGGCCAGGGTTTCGGCCTGGCGCGTCCAGGCCTGGCTGCCGCCGGGGTCGGCGCCGACGGCGAGGTCGCGGATGATGCCGATGGCCATGCCGGCATCCCGCGCCGCGCGCTGCGCCCGCGCCAGGCCGTCGTCGGCCAGCCATTGCAGGAAGGCGTGGAAGGCCACGTCGTCGGCGTGAGACTGCGCGAAGGCGGCCACCGCGGCATCGGCCGGGGAGCGCAGCGTGACCGGCCAGCAGCGCCAGTCCGGCGCGGACTGCTGGTTGTTGCCGTTGGCGCTGTCGCCGAGCCGGCGGGCCTGGATTGCCTCATAGCAGGCATGTGCATGCAGCGCCGTGCCGCCGCGCGCGCGGAAGGCGGCATAGTGGTCCAGCGTCGCGCGCGGCAGCAGCTTCTCGCGCCGCTGCCATAGCCAGCGCAGGATGGCGTAGCGCAGCGGCGCCAGCGCGATCCAGTCGATCTCGCCACGGGCGTCGAGCGCCTGCAGCGTGTCGCCCGCGCTCAGTGCGGCGATGGCGGCGTCGACCGCGGCCTGCCCGAACACCGTGGCAGGGTCGGCATAGAGCGGGTTCAGGAACAGCCGGCTGGACGGCGCGTACGGGCTGTAGCGCTCGGGCAGCGCGGCGAAGGGCGCGTGCAGCGGGTTGATGGCGATGGCGTCCGCGCCGGCGCGCGCGGCACTGGCGCAGCCCTCGGCCAGCGCGGTCAGGTCGCCCATGCCGCAGGCCGCGCCGCGGCGCAGGCTGTAGAGCTGCTGCGCCAGGCCCCACGGCGGCGAGCGCGCGTCGTCACCATCGCCCTTGCCACGGCCGGCATGCCGCAGCGCATCGGCGACGCCGTAGCAGCGCCGCGGCGTCACCGCCAGCGTGGCATGGGCATTGCCGAGGTCCAGCCGGTGGTAGCCGCAGACGTCGATGGCGGGCAAATGCATCAGCGCGGCGTCGGCACCCTCGCCGCGCAGGGCGGTGCCGGCGATGATCGCGCCGTCTTCCAGCGTCACCCGGTAGGCGCACCGGGGCACGGTATGCGGCCACGGCACCGCGACCGGCTGGCCGCGCTCCGCGGTCAGCAGCGGCGGCAGCGCATGCGCTGCGTCGTCGGCGGCCAGCCATGCGTGCGAGGCGGCACACTGGCCCGGGCTGCCGCACGGCAGGCCCAGTCCTTCCAGCACGCGCCGCAAGGCTGCGTCGCCGACCTCGCGCGGCTGGTCCCAGGCATCGGTCCAGTGCGGCTGCAGGCCGGCGCGCAGCGCCAGCGCCTGCAGCGGCGAAGGGCTGCCAGCGCGGCTCACGCGTGATCCTCCCGCGGCGCGGGCGCCTGCGCGGCCAGCAGCACCAGCGAGTGGGCGGCAACCGGCTGGGACTCGTGCACCTGCGTGCCGGCCAGCTCGGCGTCGCTGGCCTCGGGCCGGCTGCTGTCGAACAGCAGGGCCCACGGCAGCGCCGGCTCGGGCAGCTGGAAGGTGGCATCGCTGTCGCCGGCGTTGAGCAGCAGCAGGGTCACCTGCACCGCGCGCGCATCGCCGGGCGCTGCTTGCGCCAGCGTCCCCAGCATCGGGCGCTCCGGCTGCGGCGGGGCGGCGGCGCGCCGCAGCGCCAGCGTGCGGATTTCCGGATCGGCCCATTCTTCCGGCGTCGGCGGCTTGCCGCCGGTATCGAACCAGGCGATGTCGGCGATGCCCGGCGCCGGTTCCTCGCGCCCGTGGGCAAAGCGGTCGCCGCCCAGCGCATGCAGCCTGCGCCGCAGCGCCAGCAGCCGGCGCACCATCTGCTGCATCGGCTGCGCGCCGGGCGCCTGGGCCTGCTTCCAGTCCAGCCACGACAGCTCGTTGTCCTGGCAGTAGGCGTTGTTGTTGCCGGCCTGGCTGCGGCCCCATTCGTCGCCGGCGGTCAGCATCGGCGTGCCTTGCGCCAGCAGCAGCGTGGCCATCAGCGCCTGCGCCACGCGGCTGCGGCGCTGCAGGATGTCGGCGTCGTCGGTGGGGCCTTCGATGCCGCCGTCCGGGCTCCAGTTGGCGCTGGCGTTGTCGTCGGTGCCGTCGCGGTTGTCTTCGCCGTTGGCCTCGTTGTGCTTGGCGCTGTAGCTGACCAGGTCGGCCAGGGTGAAGCCGTCGTGCGCGGTGATGAAGTTGATGCTGGCCCACGGGCGCCGGTGGCGGCGGTCGAACAGGTCGGCCGAGGCCGCCAGCCGCGCCGCCATTTCGCCGCGGTGCCCGGCGTCGCCGCGCCAGAAGCGGCGGCTGACGTCGCGGAACTTGTCGTTCCACTCGGCAAAGCCGGGCGGGTGGTTGCCCAGCTGGTAGCCGCCGGGGCCCAGGTCCCACGGCTCGGAGATCAGCTTGACGCGGCTCAGCACCGGGTCCTGCATCAGCGCGTCGAAGAAGCCGGAGCCCGCATCGAAGCCGTTGCCTTCGCGCCCCAGCGTGCTGCCCAGGTCGAAGCGAAAGCCGTCGACGTGGTAGCAATGCACCCAGTAGCGCAGCGAATCCAGCACCATCTGCAGCACGCGCGGGTGCGACAGGTTGAGCGTGTTGCCGCAGCCGGTGTCGTTGATGTAGTGGCGCTCGTCGCCGGGCATCAGCCGGTAGTAGCTGGCGTTGTCGAGTCCGCGCCAGGACACCGTCGGCCCCAGTTCGTTGCCTTCGCAGGTGTGGTTGTAGACCACGTCCAGGATCACTTCGATGCCGGCGGCATGCAGGCGCCGCATCGCCACCTTGCATTCCTGCAGCTGCCCGGTGCCGAGGTAGGCCGGCTCGGGCGCGAAGTACGACAGCGTGTTGTAGCCCCAGTAGTTGCGCAGGCCGCGCTCCAGCAGGAAGCGGTCCTGCAGGATGGCATGCACCGGCAGGAGCTCGATGGTGGTCACGCCCAGCTGCACCAGGTGGTCGACAAAGCGCGGGTCGCACAGCGCGGCGAAGGTGCCGCGCAGGTTGGGCAGCAGGTCGTCGCGCAGCATCGACAGGCCGCGCAGGTGGGCCTCGTAGATGACGGTGGCCGGCCACGGCACGGCCGGCGGCCGGTCGTCGCCCCAGTGGAAGCTCTCGTCCACCACCACCGCCTTGGGCATGGTCGGCGCACTGTCGCGGCGGTCCGGCGTGAGGTCGGCGCGCGCGCTCTGCAGGCGGTAGCCGAACAGCGCGTCGGACCAGCGCACCGGGCCGCTCAGCTGGCGCGCATACGGGTCGAGCAGCAGCTTGTGCGGGTTGAAGCGGTGCCCGTGGCCGGGATCGTAAGGGCCGTGGGCGCGATAGCCGTACAGCGTGCCCAGCGCCGCGTTGGGCAGGTAGCCGTGCCAGATCTCGTCGGTGCATTCGGGCAGCGGCAGCCGCGCCAGTTCCTTGCGGCCATTGTCGGAGAACAGGCACAGCTCGATGCGCGAGGCGTGCGCCGAGAACACCGCGAAATTGACCCCCAGCCCGTCCCAGTGGGCGCCCAGCGGAAACGGCTTGCCTGGCAGCAGCCGGTCGGCGAACTGGCGCGTCATGTCGCGGCGCCTTCGCCGCCGTTACCCTGGTCGAAGCGCAGCACCAGCGTGGCCAGCGGCGGCAGCGTCAGCGCCAGCGAAGCCGCCTGCCCGTGCGATGGCACGTCGATGGCCGTCACGGCGCCGCCATTGCCGACGTTGCTGCCGCCGTAGACCGCGGCATCGGTATTCAGGCATTCCCGCCACGTGCCGGCACAGGGCACGCCGACACGGTAGCCGTGGCGCGGCACCGGCGTCATGTTGACCACCGCCAGCGCGACCTCGCGGCTGTCCGCCCCCGCGCGGCGCAGCCACGCGAACACGCTGTTGTGGTTGTCGTCGCCGACCACCCACTGGAAGCCTTCGGCACTGTGGTCCAGCGCATGCAGCGCGGGCAGCTCGCGATAGAGCCGGTTCAGGTCGCGCACCAGCGTGTGCATGCCGCGGTGCATGGGCTGGTCCAGCAGCGCCCAGTCGAGCTCGGCATCGTGGTTCCATTCCTGCCACTGCGCCAGCTCGCCGCCCATGAACAGCAGCTTCTTGCCGGGATGCGCCCACATAAAGCCGTAATAGGCGCGCAGGCCGGCAAAGCGCTGCCAGTCGTCGCCGGGCACCTTGCCCAGCATCGAGCCCTTGCCGTGCACCACCTCGTCGTGCGACAGCGGCAGCACGAAGGCCTCGGACCAGGCGTAGACCAGGCCGAAGGTCATGTTCTGGTGGTGCCAGGCGCGGTGGACCGGCTCGTGGGCCAGGTAATGCAGGGTGTCGTGCATCCAGCCCATATTCCATTTGAAGTCGAAGCCGAGCCCGCCGCTGGCCACGCTGGCGGTGACGCCGGGCCACGCGGTGGACTCTTCGGCGATGGTCAGCGCGCCCGGGCAGCGCTCATGGACCACCGCGTTGAGTTCGCGCAGGAAGTCCACCGCTTCGAGGTTCTCGCGGCCGCCGAAACGGTTCGGCACCCACTGGCCGGGCTGGCGGCTGTAGTCGCGGTAGAGCATCGAAGCCACCGCGTCGACGCGCAGACCGTCGGCGTGGAAGTGCTCGAGCCAGTGCAGCGCGCCGGCCAGCAGGAAGCCGCGCACTTCGTTGCGGCCCAGGTTGTAGATCAGCGTGTTCCAGTCCTGGTGGAAGCCTTCGCGCGGGTCCTGGTGCTCGTACAGCGCGGTGCCGTCGAACTGCGCCAGCCCGTGTGGATCGGTGGGGAAGTGTGCCGGCACCCAGTCCAGGATCACGCCGATGCCGGCCTGGTGGCAGCGGTCGATGAAGGCCGCAAAGGCCTGCGGCGGTCCCAGCCGCGCGGTGGGCGCGTACAGCGACAGCGGCTGGTAGCCCCACGAGCCGCCGAACGGGTGCTCGGTGATGGGCAGCAGTTCGATATGGGTAAAGCCCAGCTCCCGCACGTAGGGCACCAGCCGCTCGGCCAGGATGTTCCAGCCATGCTGCGCGTCGTTGGCCGCGCGCAGCCACGACAGCACGTGGACCTCGTAGACCGACATCGGCGTGCGGTACGGGTCGCGCTCCCGGCGGCGGGCCATCCAGTCGTCATCGTGCCAGTTGAATGGGGGCGCGCCCTGGCCCGGACCGGTCACCACCGAGGCGGTGGCCGGCGGCGCTTCGGCGGCCAGCGCCAGCGGGTCGGCCTTGTCGGGCAGCTCGGTGCCGTGCGGGTCAAGCAGGTCGTACTTGTAGCGGCTGCCTGGCTGCGCTCCCAGCGCCGCGGGAACGAACAGCTCCCAGATCCCGCTGGGATGGCGCAGCCGCATCGGGTGCCGCGCCGGGTGCCAGCCGTTGAAGTCGGCGATCACCGAGACTCGCCGCGCATTCGGCGCCCACACCGCGAAGCGCACGCCGTCGATGCCGTCCACGCGCTGGCATTGCGCGCCCAGGCAGGCGCCCAGCTCGAAGTGCCGGCCCTCGGCGATCAGGTGCAGGTCCAGTTCGCCCAGCAGCAGGCCGAAGGCGTAGGGGTCGGCGCTGCACTGCTCGGTGCCGTCGGACCATTGCACGCGCAGCCGGTAGGCGGCCGCGCCGGCGCCTGTCGCGCGCGGCAAGCGCGCGGCGAACACGCCGCCGCCATGCAGCCGCTC
>JABFVP010000028.1 GCA_013362725.1 Cupriavidus sp. | reverse complement strand
CGATCGCCGCCGACCTGGCGCCGGTGCCGGTGGGCAAGGGCGTGGTGCGCCGCGAGGCCGGCGCGCGCGCCGGGCACCGCGTCGGCATGCTGGCATTCGGCTCGATGGTGCAGCCGGCGCTGGGCGCAGCGCAGGCGCTCGACGCCACGGTGGCGGACATGCGCTTCGTCAAGCCGCTCGACGTGGCGCTGGTCAAGCGCCTGGCCGCCGATCACGACTACCTGGTGACGGTCGAAGAGGGCAGCACGATGGGCGGCGCCGGCAGCGACGTGCTCGAGGCCCTTGCCGAGGCCGGCATCGACAAGCCGGTGCTGACGCTGGGCCTGCCCGACCGCTTCGTCGACCATGGCGACCCGGCCTTGCTGCTGCAGCAATGCGGGCTCGACGCGGCCGGCATCGAACGCTCGGTGCGCGAGCGTTTCGGGCTGGATCAGCCGCAAATCACGGTCGCCCCGCGCGTGGCCTGATCACCTGCCATCCCGAGGGGATTCAGGCCGCCGCGCCACGGGTGCGTCCGAATTCCCTTACACTCCGTTTTTTTGTGTTCGCAGCTGCGGGTCGGCACGCCAGTGCCCGGTCCCGTGGTTTCACACTCGTTGCGCGGCATGGAGGGACTGCGAAAATGCCGCGACCGTAAGGGCTTGCGCCTGGCTGCGCAACCCTGGAGGAAACCGTAGATGAATGACATCAACCCCGCCTTCGTGATGCCCGACGTCCAGTCGAGCCCCGACACCCGCCAGATTCCGATCCAGCGTGTCGGCGTGAAAGGCGTGCGCTATCCCGTGACCCTGAAGACCCCGGCCGGCATCGTGCCGACCGTCGGCACCTTCAACCTCGACGTGCACCTGCCCGCCGAGCAGAAGGGCACGCATATGTCGCGCTTCGTCGCGCTGCTGGAGGAAGAGCGCGCGCCGCTGGAGCTGTCCAGCTTCCGGCTGATGCTCGACAAGATGCTGGAGAAGCTCGAAGCCGAGGCCGGCCGCATCGAGGTCACGTTCCCGTACTTCATCAGCAAGATCGCGCCGGTGTCGGGCGTGGAGTCGCTGCTGGACTACGAGGTCACGCTGACCGGCGAAGTGCGCAACGGCGCCACGCGGGTGTTCCTGAAGGCGCTGGTGCCGGTGACCAGCCTGTGCCCGTGCTCGAAGAAGATCTCGCAGTACGGCGCGCACAACCAGCGCTCGCATATCACCATGAACGTCGAGCTGGCTGGCGAGCTGCCGGTCGAAGCGCTGGTGCGCATGGCCGAGGAAGAGGCGTCGTGCGAGCTGTGGGGACTGCTCAAGCGGCCCGACGAAAAGTTCGTCACCGAGCGTGCCTACGAGAACCCCAAGTTCGTCGAGGACCTGGTGCGCGATATCGCCATGCGGCTCAATGCGGATGAGCGCATCGTGGCCTATGTGCTGGAGGCGGAGAACTTCGAGTCGATCCACAACCACAGCGCGTATGCGGTGATCGAGCGGGACAAGCGCGTCGGTTGATGGGGTTGTCGCGGTAAGAAAAAAAGCCACCAAAGTTCGGTGGCTTGTTTTCTTGGACGCGAGCATCAACGTCCCGCTTGTTTGCTCCCCTCTCCCGCCTTGCGGGAGAGGGGCGGGGGTGAGGGCGGGCGCTGGCAATGGCGACAGCCTTCACTTCGTTGACGCTCCCGCCCTCACCCCAACCCTCTCCCGCGCGCGGGAGAGGGAGCACCCAAGCGGTCATTGGATGGGCTTGGGTATGTCGACGGTCAGGCCGCCGACGGCAACCGGATATCCGCCAGGTCCCAGCGCGGCGTCACGCCATAACCGTATTCATGCCGCGCCAGCTCCGGCGCGGCCTGCAGGCGCATCGCGCCGGCAAAGGCGATCATCGCGCCGTTGTCGGTGCAGAACGCCAGGTCAGGGTAGTAGACCTCCAGTTTGCGCTGCCTGCCGAGCTGGTCGAGCCTTTCGCGCAGCTGCCGGTTGGCGCCGACGCCGCCGGCGACCACCAGCCGCTTGTGGCCGGTCTGCCTGAGCGCCGCCATCGACTTGGCCGCGAGCACGTCGACGATGGCATCGACAAAGGCGCGCGCCAGGTTGGCGCGGTCCTGCTCGCAGGTATTGGCCAGCTTGCGGGTCTGCGTCAGCACCGCGGTCTTCAGGCCGGCGAAGGAGAAATCCAGGTTGCCCGAATGCAGCATCGGCCGCGGCAGCTCGAACGCGCCGGGCACGCCGAACTCGGCCAGGCGCGACACTTCCGGCCCGCCCGGATAGCCCAGGCCGAGCAGCTTGGCGGTCTTGTCGAACGCTTCGCCGGCGGCATCGTCGAGGGTTTCGCCGAGCAGCGCGTAGTCGCCGATGCCGCGTACTTCCATCAGTTGCGTATGCCCGCCCGACACCAGCAACGCCACGAACGGGAACGGCGGCGGCTCGCGCGTCAGCAGCGGCGACAGCAGGTGGCCCTCGAGGTGGTGCACGCCCACCATCGGCACGTTCAGCGCGAAGCCCAGCGCATTGGCCACCGAGGCGCCGACCAGCAGCGCGCCGGCCAGCCCGGGGCCCTGGGTGAAGGCAATGGCGTCAATGTCCTGGCGGGTGCGGCCGGCGTCGGCCAGCACCTGTTCCAGCAGCGGCAGCACGCGGCGGATATGGTCGCGCGAGGCCAGCTCGGGGACCACGCCGCCATAGTCGCGGTGCATGGCGATCTGCGAGTGCAGCGCATGCGCGAGCAGGCCGGTGCCGGTGTCATAGAGGGCGAGGCCGGTTTCGTCGCAGGAAGATTCGATGCCGAGGACAAGCATGGGAGCCATGACGCCGTCTCCGGTCAGGGAAACAGCCGTTGGAACAAGGGTTTGCGGGAAGCGCGCAGGGTAGCACAGCGGCGCGCGGCGCGCTTTTCGCTACAATCTGCCCTTTCTCAGGCGGTGGCAAGACACATGGATTCGCGAGGCGTGCAATGAGCGGGGCAGCCCAGGCCCGTACCGGCCGGTATGACGTGGCCGTACTGGGCGCTGGCGCCGCGGGCATGATGTGCGCCGCGGTGGCGGGGCAGAACGGCGCGCGCGTGGTGCTGATCGACCATGCCACCCGGCTCGCCGAGAAGATCCGCATCTCGGGCGGCGGTCGCTGCAACTTCACCAACCTGCAGGCCGGACCCGCCAACTACCTGTCGTCCAATCCGCACTTCTGCCGCTCGGCGCTGGCCCGCTACACCCCGCAGGATTTCCTCACGCTGATGCGCCGCCATGGCATCGCCTGGCACGAGAAGCACCGCGGCCAGCTGTTCTGCAACGACAGCGCCGAAGATGTGATCGCGATGCTGCGCGCCGAATGCGACGCCGGGCAGGTGCGCTGGCAGACCGGCTGCTCGGTCGCGGAAGTCCGACGCGAGGGCGACGACTTCCTGCTGCTCACCGCCGCAGGCACGGTGCGGGCCGGGGCGCTGGTAGTGGCCACCGGCGGCCTGTCGATCCCCAAGATCGGCGCCAGCGACTTCGGCTACCGCATTGCCCGGCAGTTCGGGCTGGACATCGTCGAGACCCGGCCGGCGCTGGTGCCGCTGACCTTCGACGGCAAGGACTGGGCGCCCTTCGTGCCGCTGGCGGGGGTCTCGCTGGAAGTGGATATCGCCACCGGCAGCGGCAAGGCCGCCGGCGCGTTCCGCGAGGACCTGCTGTGGACGCACCGCGGCCTGTCGGGCCCGGCGGTGCTGCAGATCTCCAGCTACTGGCATCCCGGCACGCCGGTGGCCATCGACCTGTTCGATGGCGAGGACGCCGCCGCCTGGCTGCTGGAGCAGAAGGCCGGCAGCCGCAAGCACCTCGGCAACCTGCTGGCGCAGCGGCTGCCGTCGCGGCTGGCCGAGGCCTGGTGCGCGGCCGCGGGCGTCGCGGCGACGATGCCGCTGCACGATGTGACCGACAAGGCCCTGCGCAAGCTCGGCGCCGCGCTCAACGACTGGCGCATCGTGCCGTCCGGTACCGAGGGCTATCGCAAGGCGGAGGTTACGCTGGGCGGGGTCGATACCCGGGCACTGTCATCGTCCACCATGATGGCGCGCGATGTGCCGGGCCTGTATTTCATTGGCGAAGTGGTTGACGTGACCGGCTGGCTCGGTGGCTACAACTTCCAGTGGGCCTGGGCCTCCGCGGTGGCGGCGGGGCAGGCTGCGGCCGAGGCTGCGCGGCAGGCCCGGACCGGGCAATCGGCAGCCTGAACCAAGCTGTATTCGTGCCGCTGAGTCACCCTCGGCACGCCCCTTGCACGCCACTTCCTCGCCGGATTGTTGGTGCTACAATCCACAACTTCGTAACGCCGCCATCCCGAAAATACTTTCATTTTCCGGCCAAATGACTACGATCCGCCTCAAGGAAAACGAGCCTTTTGAAGTTGCCCTGCGCCGTTTCAAGCGCACCATCGAGAAGAACGGCCTGCTCCCGGAACTGCGGGCCCGCGAGTTTTACGAAAAACCCACTGCCGCGCGCAAGCGCAAGAAGGCTGCCGCAGAGAAGCGCCATTACAAGCGCATCCGTAGCCAGATGCTGCCGAAGAAGCTGTACTGACACCGGCTTTCGCGCTTGCTCCTCACCCGCTGTGGCGTAGGCTCGGCGGGTTTTTGCGTTGTGGGCCTTGCAGGGGGCGATCTCCGCCGCCATGTGTAAGTGCCCGCCCACTTTCTGGAAGATCACGATGTCCCTCAAAGCCCGTATCAGCGAAGACATGAAGACCGCCATGCGCGCCCGCGAAACCGAGCGCCTTGGCACCATCCGCTTGCTGCTGGCGGCGATCAAGCAGCGCGAAGTCGACGAGCGCGTGGAGCTCGACGACAGCGCCGTGCTGGCCGTGGTCGAAAAGCTGATCAAGCAGCGCAAGGACTCGATCGCACAGTTCCAGCAGGCGGGCCGCAATGATCTCGCCGACAAGGAACTGGCCGAGGTCGAGGTGCTGAAGGTCTACATGCCCGCCGCGCTGTCGGATGAGGAAGTGGCCGCCGAGGTACAGCGGGCCGTGGCCGCCACCGGCGCCGCCGGCCCGCAGGATATGGGCAAGGTCATGGGCGTGCTCAAGGGCAGTCTGGCCGGCCGTGCCGACATGACCGCCGTATCGGCCCTGGTCAAGGCGGCGCTTGCACCAAAGTAAACACTGATTTAATACATTGTAAGCGCGATGCGTGCATGATCCATGTGATTTCGAGGAGTTGCGCGCTGATGTGAAGCAATCCGGGCAGCCGTTCCGCGCTGCACTACAATATTCCGATAGCAGCCGGGCGCCGCACCGGTCACGCATTCCAAAAAGGGCCGCCCGCAGTGGGACGGCCAAGCCTCAGGACGGTCAGTCGGGTGATTCCGCAATCCTTTATTCAGGACCTGCTCAACCGTGTCGACATTGTCGATGTGGTGGGGAAGTATGTGCAGCTGAAGAAGGGCGGCGCCAATTTCATGGGACTGTGCCCGTTCCATAACGAGAAATCCCCGTCGTTCACTGTGTCGCCGACCAAGCAGTTCTATCACTGCTTCGGCTGCGGCGCGCATGGCTCGGCCATCGGCTTCCTGATGGAGTTTTCCGGCCAGTCCTACCCGGAGGCGGTGCGCGAGCTGGCGCAGTCGGTCGGCATGACCGTGCCCGAAGAGCGCGACCGCCTGCCCGCCGGCCAGCGCGCCGAGCAACAGGCGCGCTCGGTGGCGCTGTCCGACGCCATGACGCGCGCCACCGATTTCTACCGCCGCCAGCTGCGCGGCGCCCCGCTGGCGATCCAATACCTCAAGGGGCGAGGGTTGACCGGCGAGATCGCCGGCCAGTTCGGCCTTGGCTATGCGCCCGATGACTGGCAAGGGCTGGAGGGGGTGTTCGGCAGCTATCGCGACGACAACGTGGCCGCGCCGCTGGTCGAGGCAGGCCTGCTGATCGAAAGCGACAAGCGCGATGCGGATGGCAAGCCGCGGCGCTACGACCGCTTCCGCGACCGCATCATGTTCCCGATCCGCAACACCAAGGGCGCGGTGATCGGCTTCGGCGGCCGGGTCATGGGGCAGGGCGAGCCCAAGTACCTGAACTCGCCCGAGACCCCGCTGTTCAGCAAGGGCACCGAACTATATGGCTTGTTCGAGGCCCGCCATGCGATCCGGGAAACCGGCTATGTGCTGGTGGTCGAAGGGTATATGGACGTCGTGGCACTGGCCCAGCTCGGTTTTGCCAACGCCGTGGCCACC
>JABFVP010000254.1 GCA_013362725.1 Cupriavidus sp. | reverse complement strand
CGCGCGTGCCGGCCGCGTGCCCGACGTGACCATCGGCGCGCAGGCCGAGCACTATCCGACCTCGCCGTCCAACACCACGGGCTCCGGCAACAGCTTTGGCGTGTTCGTGTCGATCCCGCTGTTCGTGCGGCACCGCAACGGCGGCGAGGCCCGCCGCGCCGAGGTCGATTACTACGCCGCGCTGGACGAGCGCAACCGCGTGATGCTGGAGGCCGGCAACGAGATCGACCGGCTGCGCAGCCAGCTGGAAACCGCGCGCCAGTCGCTGCGGCAGATGCGCGAAGAGGTGCTGCCCGCCGCGGAAAGCGTGGCCGGCAGCGCCGAGTTCGCCTACAGCAAGGGCGCCACCGGTGTGCTGGACTTGCTCGATGCGCGCCGCGCGCTGCGCCAGACCCGGCTGGATGCCGTCGAAGCGCAGGGCGAATACGCCAAGGCGCTGTCGGCGTACCGCGCCGCGCTGCAGACCTCCACCACTACCACGGGTGCCCCCGTGGCCCCGCAGGCACGTCCCTGAACCGCAGTTCCCGCGTCTTTTTCATGTCTCTCTTGTCACGCATGTTCCGCCGTCCGTCCTGCATCCCTTTCTTCGCCGGTGCGCCGTCAAGCCTTGCCATGGCCGGCGCCGCTGCGCTGTGCGCGCTGGCGCTGGCCGCGTGCGGCAAGTCCGAAGCGCCCAAGGCCGATGACGATCCCAAGGTCAGCGGCAATACCATCCAGTTTCCCGCCAGCGTGAAGACGCTGCCGGGCATCACCGGCGAGGCCGCCAAGACCGGCGGCGAGCGCATGCTTAGCCTGCCCGGCCGGCTGGTGTGGAACGAGGACAAGACCGTGCGCGTGGCAACGCCGTTTGCCGGGCGCGTGACCGAGGTGCTGGTGCAGCCCGGTGCCACCGTCAAGGCCGGCCAGCCGCTGGCGACGCTGACCTCGCCGGAATTCGGCGTGGCCCAGGCGGATGCGCGCAAGGCCGCCGCCGACAGCGCGGTCGCGGCCAAGGCGCTGGCGCGCCAGCGCGAGCTGTACGGCGCCGGCATCATCGCGCAGAAGGAACTGGAGCAGGCCCAGGCAGATGCCGCGCGCGCCGCGGCCGACCTGCAGCGCACCCAGGCGGCGCTGAGCCAGTACGGCGCGGCCGCGGCAGGCTCGGGGGGCGTCAACCAGCGCTTCGCGCTGCGCAGCCCGATCGACGGCCTGGTGGTCGAGCGCAACATCAACCTCGGCATGGAACTGCGCCCCGACCAGCCCCCCACCGCGCCGCTGTTCCTCGTCACCGATCCGACCACGCTATGGGCGCAGGTCGATGCGGGCGAGGCTGACCTGAAGCTGTTCAAGCCCGGTGTCGAAGTGCAGCTGAGCACCGCCGCCTGGCCCGGCGAAACCTTTGCCGGCACCGTGCTCAAGATCGCCGACTATGTCGATCCGACCGCCCGCAGCATCAAGGTGCGGCTGAGCGTGCCCAATCCCGAACGCCGCCTGAAGGCCGAGATGTTCGTCACCGCCAAGCTGCCGGCGGCCTCGTTCAAGGGTATCGCGGTGCCGTCCAAGGCGGTGTTCCTGGCCGACAACCGCAACTATGTGTTCGTGCGCACCGCGCCCAACACCTTCGAGCGCCGCCTGGTGCGCGTGGGCGTGACGCTGCCCGGCACCACCGAGCTGCTCGAAGGCGTGAAGGACGGCGAGACCGTGGTCAGCGAAGGCAATCTCTACCTGCAGGACATCCTGCGCGATGCCACCGCGGTGAACGCGGCGCGCGCGGCAGAGAAGCGCTGAGGACGGCCGCCCCATGATTTCACGCATCGTCAGCTTTGCCCTGCACCAGAAGCTCTTTGTCTGGCTCGGACTGATCATCTTCGTCGGCGGCGGCATTGCCGCGTTCAAGAACCTGCCGATCGAGGCCTTCCCGGATGTGTCCGACATCCAGGTCAACGTCATCACGCTGTACCCGGGCCGCGCCGCCGAAGAAGTCGAGCGCCAGGTCACGATCCCGATCGAGACCGCGCTGGCGGGCACGCCCAACGCGGTGCGGGTGTTCTCGCATACGCAGTTCGGCCTGTCGTTCATGATGGTGACCTTCAATGACCGCGCCACCGACGTGGCCGCGCGCCAGCAGATCCTGGAGCGGCTGCGCAGCGTCGACCTGCCCGACGGCGTGCATCCGGACCTGGCGCCGCTGTCGACCGCGATCGGCGAGATCTACCGCTTCCGCCTGACCGGCAAGGGCTATACGCCGCAGGAGCTGCGCACGCTGCAGGACTGGGTGGTCGAGAAGAACCTGCGCCAGGTGCCGGGCGTGGCCGACCTGGTCACCATCGGCGGCACCATCAAGCAGTATGAGGTCAACCCCAACCTGGCGCGCATGCGCGACGCGCGGATCTCGCTGTCGCAGCTGTTCACGGCGCTGCAGCGCGCCAACGCCAACGCCGGCGGCGGCGCGGTCGCGCACGGGCGCCAGCAGTTCCTGCTGCGTTCGCTGGGCAGCTTCCGCACCTCGGCCGATATCGCCAACGTGGTGGTGGCCGAGAACAACGGCACCCCGATCCTGGTGAAGGACATCGCCGAGGTGCGTGTCGGCAGCGCGCCGCCGCAGGGCCTGATGGGGCAGGACGACGAGGAAGATATCGTCTCGGGCATCGTGGTGATGCGCAAGGGCGAGAACCCGTCGCTGGTGCTGGACGCGCTCAAGCAGAAGATCGACCTGCTCGACGACCAGATCCTGCCCAAGGGCGTGAAGATCGTGCCGTACTATGACCGCTCCACGCTGATCGACAAGACCCTGCATACGGTGTTCGGCAACCTGGTCGAGGGCGCGCTGCTGGTGATGGCGGTGCTGTACCTGTTCCTGGCCAACGTGCGCGCCGCGGCGATCGTGGCGCTGATCATCCCGCTGGCGCTGCTGTCCACCTTCATCGGCCTGACCTGGGTCGGGATTCCGGCCAACCTGCTATCGCTGGGGGCGATGGACTTCGGTATCATCGTCGACGGCGCGGTGATCGTGGTCGAGAACATCTTCAAGCGGCTGGGCGAACTCAAGGCGCAGCAGATCCAGGACAGCCGGGCGCGCCTGCATGCGATCCTGCAGGCCACCACCGAAGTAGGCCGCCCGACCGTGTTCTCGATGGTCATCATCATCGCGGCGCACATCCCGATCTTTACGCTGCAGCGGCACGAGGGCAAGATCTTCGCGCCGATGGCGTACACGGTGACGGGCGCGCTGATCGGCTCGCTGATCCTGTCGCTGACGCTGGTGCCGCTGCTGTGCCACCTGCTGCTGACCAAGAACATCGCGCACGACGACAACTTCCTGGTGCGCCACTGCAAGCGGCTCTACGAACCGATGCTGGCCTGGGCGCTCGACCACAAGAAGGTGGTGGTGGGCGCGGCGCTGGGCCTGCTGGTGGTGACCGTGGCCGCAGGCAAGTTCCTCGGCAGCGAGTTCCTGCCCGAGCTGGACGAAGGCTCGATGTGGGTCAGCTTCGACCTGCCGGCATCGGTCTCGATCGACGAGGCGCGCGAGCAGGCGCGGCTGCTGCGCAGCGTGATCCGTCGCACGCCGGAGGTCAACACCACCATCTCCAAGGTGGGCCGCCCCGACGACGGCACCGATCCCAAGCTGATCAACACCGTCGAGATCCTGGTCGACCTCAAGCCCGAGAAGCAATGGCGCGCCGGCCTCGACAAGCGCGCCATCATCGGCGAGATCGACAAGCACCTGCGCCAGTTGCCCGGCATCGAGCCCAATTTCTCGCAGCCGGTGCGCGACAACATCCTGGAAAGCATCTCGCAGATCAAGGGCCAGATCGTGATCAAGGTGCAGAGCGACAGCCTGCAGCAGAACAAGAAGGTGGCCGACCAGATCCTGGCCAACGTGCAGTCGGTCAAGGGCGTGATGCGCGCCTTTATCGATCGCGACGGCGAGCTGCCTCAGTACGTGCTGGAATTCGACCGGGCCCAGGCGGCGCGCTACGGCATCAACGTGGCCGACGTGCAGGAGCTGATGGAAACCGCGCTGGCCGGCAAGGCCGCGACCGAGCTGTGGGAAGGCGAGAAGCACTTCAGCGTGGCGGTGCGGCTGAAGCCGTCGGAACGCGCGCTGCCCAACCTGCCCAATATCTTCATGCAGACCGCCGACGGCGCTCAGGTGCCGCTGTCGCAGCTGGTGACTTTCCGCGCCGCCTCTGGCGCGATGAACATCAGCCGCGAGAACGGCCAGCGCACCACTTCGATCGGCATCTTTATCCGCGACCGCGACATGGGCAGCGTGGTCAAGGACATGCAGAAGCTGGTGGCCAAGAACGTCAGGGCCGACGACGTCAAGATCAGCTGGTCGGGCGAGTTCGAGAACCAGGAGCGCGCCATGGCGCGGCTGTCGATCGTGGTGCCGCTGTCGGTGCTGGTGATCTTCCTGTTGCTGTTCAATGCGTTCAAGTCGTTCAAGAGCGCCACGCTGATCATCTCGAACATCCCGTTCGCGCTGATCGGCGGCGTGTTCGCGCTGCTGCTGACCGGCATTCCGCTGTCGGTGTCCGCCGCGATCGGCTTTATCGCGCTGTTCGGCCAGGCGGTGCTCAACGGCGTGGTGATGGTGACCTACTTCAACCAGCTGCGCGAAGAGGGCATGCCGGTGCGCCATGCCGTTCTGACCGGCTCGATGGACCGGTTGCGCACGGTGCTGATGACTGCGCTGCTGGCCATGCTGGGCCTGTTCCCGATGGCGGTCTCGCGCGCCATCGGCTCCGAGACGCAGCGGCCGCTGGCCATTGTCATTATCGGCGGGCTGATCACCGCGACCGTGCTCACACTGATCGTGCTGCCGACCCTCTATGAATGGATGGTGGGCCGCAACTGGCCGGACGAGGAGGGCGCCGCGCCTGACGAGAACCGGATCACGCCTTCGATTTCAGGCTGATGGCAGCGCTGCGCGAGGCTTGCCCCGCGCAGCCTGTCTGGCATCGCAGACATGGCGATGCGTGGCGCCGCCCCGCCGTGGGCGGCGTTTTCCATGCGAAGGCGCAATCCACAAGCACTGCGCAACCCGATGCAGCCGCGTATGTGCTGCGCGCGAATCTATGTCGGAATAGTCTGACGTTCCTTTCGGAGCCGGACGCCTGCTGACCCCATCCCCCCGGGCCTACTCTGTACATACGGCATGGCCAGCAGCATAGCCGCCGGCCTCTCATGCGTACCCTTACGCAATCACCCGGAAAGGAGCTCGACATGATGAAGAAATGGCTGACCGCAGCAGTGTGTTCGATGATGGTTGCCGCTCCGGCAGGCATGGCCCTGGCGCAGACGACGGCACCGGCACCGGCGACGACGGCTCGAACGGCTGCAACCGGCGCAAGGGCAGACTATGACGCCGCCGTGAAGCAGGCCGACGCGGACTACAAGGCCGCCACCGCCAAGTGCGACGGCATGAAGGACAACGCCAAGGATGTCTGCAAGGCCGAGGCCAAGCGCGATCGCGACGTGGCCAAGGCCCAGGCCGAAGCGCGCCGCGACGGCACGCAAAAGGCGATGGACAAGGCCGAGAAGACCAAGGCCGACCGCGACTATGACGTCGCCAAGGAACTGTGCGACGACAAGAAGGGCAACGACAAGGACGTCTGCAAGAAGGACGCCAAGGCCGCGCATGAAAAAGCCCTGACCGCCGCCAAGGTCGACAAGGCCGCGGCGACCGGCTCGCGCGCCGACGTTGCCGAAGCCCGCGCCGATGCGAAAAAGGACACCATGGACGCCGCCTACAAGGCCGACAAGGAACGCTGCGACGCCATGTCCGGCGAAGCCAAGGACAAGTGCCGGGCCGACGTGAAGGCCAAGTACGGCAAGTAAGCCGCTTCGACACGGTCCTGCCCTGCGGAGCGGGCCGTCCATGGCACCACACGCAAGGGGACGCCGCCGGCGCCCCCTTGCCATGACAGCAAGGAGCACGACATGAACTGGGATCAGATCGAAGGCAAGTGGGACCAGGCCAAGGGCAAGGTCAAGGAGAAGTGGGGCAAGCTGACCGATGACGACATCACGCAGATCAACGGCAAGCGTGACCAGCTCGCCGGGCGCATCCAGGAGCGCTATGGCTACAGCAAGGAGCAGGCCGAGGAAGAGATGAAGGCATGGGAGCGGGATGTACGGTGGTAAGACGCCGTACAACGGGCTTGCAAAGCGCCTCCGGGCGCTTTTTTTTGGCGCT
>JABFVP010000608.1 GCA_013362725.1 Cupriavidus sp. | reverse complement strand
AAGTCGGTGCCGGTGCTGCTGACGCCGTCACGGCACCAGCAAAGCGCGGCAAGCTGATCCCGCGCCCGCGCAAGACCACTCATCAAGGACCGACGCCCCTGGTGAACGCTCCCCTCTCCCGCACCGCGGGAGAGGGGTGGGGGAGAGGGCCGGAGCGTCGACGAAGTACAGCGCGTCGGTATGCCAGTGCCTGCCCTCTTCCCCGGCCACTCTCCCGCAAGCGGGAGAGGGGAGGAACTACCGCAAGCGCTGCATCCATCTTCAAGAGACCCCACATGGAATCCACCGAACTGGCCGAACACACCGGCTTTGAAGCGCGCGGCATCGTGCGGCACAAGCGCAGCACGGCGCAGCCGGCGACCGACAACGTCGCCGAGGAGCTGCCGGTGGCGCTGGTGTACAACGGCATCTCGCATGCCGTGATGATGTGCACGCCGCTGGACCTCGAGGCCTTCGCGGTCGGCTTCTCGCTGACCGAGGGCATCGTCGCACGCAACGCCGAGATCCACGATCTGGAGGTGCGCATGCATGCGCACGCCGCCGAGGTGCAGATGGAGATCAGCGAGCACGCCTTCGCCACCATGCGCGCGCGCCGGCGCGCGCTGGCCGGGCGCACCGGCTGCGGCATCTGCGGCATCGAAAGCATCGCGCTGCTGGACCTGGAGCCGGCGCGCATGCCGGAACCGGCCATCAGGATTACGCCGACGCGCGCCATGATCGAACGCGCCGTCGCCGCGCTGCCGTCGCACCAGCGGCTGATGCGGGCCACCGGCGGCGTCCATGCCGCGGCCTGGTGCGATGCGGACGGCGAGATCCTCCATGTGTTCGAGGATGTCGGGCGCCACAATGGCCTGGACAAGCTGATCGGCCACCTGGCGATGCAGCGCGTCGACATGGCGGAGGGCTTCGTGCTGCTGTCCAGCCGCGCCAGCTATGAACTGGTGCGCAAGGTCGCGCGCATGAATATCCAGATGCTGGCGACGATCTCGGCGCCGACCGCGCTCGCCATCCGCATCGCCGAGCAGGCCGGTGTGCGCCTGCTCAGCTTCTGCCGCCAGGACGGCTATGTCGACTACACCGGGGCCGCACTGGACGGCGCGCGCGGAGGCCCGGCATGCTGAACTTCGACGAGGCCCAGGCTGTCTTCGCGATGTGCGCGCAGCCGGTGCGCGAGACCGAGACCGTGTGGCTGGGCCTGCTGACCGGCCGCGTGCTGGCACGTGACGTGGCCGCGGTGATCGATACGCCGTCGGCGGATCGCAGCGCCATGGACGGCTATGCGGTGCGTTGCGCGGACTGCCGCGCCGATGCCAGCCTGCCGCTGCAGCAGGTGGTCTATGCCGGCACCCGGCCGCAGCCGCTGCTGCCCGGCCATGCCATCCGCATCTACACCGGCGGCGTGATCCCGCCCGGCGCCGATGCCGTGGTGGCGCTGGAAGATGCCGAAGAGACTTACCAGGGTATGGTTTGCGCGCGGGCGCCGCTGCCCGGCCAGCATATCCGCCGCCAGGGAGAGGATGCGCGCCGGGGCGACATGTTGCTGTCGGCAGGCACCCTGCTGCATGCCGGGCACATTGCCGCGCTGGCATCGCAGGGCGTGGCCGAGGCCGAAGTCTGCCGGCTGGTCGAGGTGGCGATCCTGACCTCGGGCGACGAAGTCGCGGCGCACGACGCGCCGCGCGATGTTTACCAGGTGCACGACGTCAACGGCCCCATGCTGGAATCGCTGGTGCAGGCGATGGGGGCGGTGGTCAGCTGCCACCGCCATGTGCGCGACGACGAGCGCGCGCTGCACGACATGCTGCGCGAGCTGGCCGGCGCCGCCGACCTGGTGCTGGTCACCGGCGGGGCCTCGGTCGGGCAGCGCGACCTGGTGGCGGCGGCGCTGGCTTCCGCCGGCGGCGAACTGCTTTGCCGCGGTGTCAACATGAAGCCCGGCAAACCGGTCACGGTGGGGCGCCTGCGTGGCAAGCCCGTAGTGTGCCTGCCAGGCAATCCCGCCGCCGCCTATGCCACCTTCGCGTTGCTGGTGACGCCCTTGCTGCGCCGCCTGCAAGGACGGTCGGAGCTATTTCCGCCAGTGGGCCGGGTCAGGGCGGCATTGGCCGGAACGCGACCGCACCGCGGCGATGCGTTCTGGCGCGTGGGCGAGATCGGCAATTTCGGGGGGCGCGACAGCTTCGTGCAGGTCAGTGCACAGCAGGGCGCGGCTTGCGTGTCCGCGCTCGGCCAGGCCTGCGGCTTCGTGCGGGTGGAACCGCAATGCGCGGGATCCCTGCAAAACGTGCCGCTGCCGTACTATGATCTCCACCGTTGGCTCAGCTGATGACTGCGCGGCTGGCGCAGGCAGCGGGCCGGGGCCGCTGGCAACGGCAAGCAAGGGGAGCGCGGCGTGAAACTCTATGAAAAGCTGGCTGCGGATATCGAGGCCCTGGTGCAACAGGGCGTGCTGCTGCCCGGCGAGCGGATTCCCTCGGTGCGGCAGACCAGCCAGCACCATCGCATGAGCATCACCACCGTGATCCGCGCCTACGTGCTGCTGGAGAGCCGCGGCATCATCGAAAGCCGGCCGCAGTCCGGCTACTTCGTGCGCGCGCGGGCGGGCGAGCCGGTGGCGGCGTTGCGCCCGTCGCGGCCCAGCGCCAGGCCCTCGGCGGTGGATGTCAGCGCGCTGGTGCTGTCGACGCTGCGCTCGATCCGCTCGGACGAGGCCGTGCCGCTGGGCTCTCCCTATCCGGATCCCGCGCTGTTCCCGTGGCAGCGCATCAACCAGTACGCCAACAATCTCGCGCGCCGCTATGCCAAGTGGACCATGCTGGACGACCTGCCGCCCGGCAGCCCCGAACTGATCCGCCAGATCACGCGCCGCTATCTCGAAAACGGCTACGCCATCGACCCGAACGAGGTCATCGTCACCATCGGCGCGACCGTGGCGATCAACCTGTGCCTGCAGGCGGTGGCCATACCGGGCGATACCATCGCGGTGGAGTCGCCGACCTACTACGCCATGCTGCACGCCATCGAGCGGCTGGGCATGCGCGCCATCGAGGTGGCGACCGATCCCGCCGCGGGCATCGACATCGATGCGCTGGCGCGGCTGATCGACGACAAGGGGGTGGCCGCCTGCATGGTGATGCCGAACTTCCAGAACCCGCTCGGCTTCCAGATGCCCGACGAGAACAAGCGCGCGCTGGTGGCGATGCTGACCGAGAAGGACATACCGGTCATCGAGAACGACGTCTACGGCGAGCTCTATTACGGCGAGGCCCATCCCAGTTCATTGAAGGCCTATGACAAGGCCGGCATCGTGCTGCATTGTTCGTCTTTTTCCAAGACCCTGACCAATGCCTACCGCATCGGCTGGGCGCTGCCGGGGCGCTACCGCGAGGCCGTGGAACGGCTCAAGTTCCTCAATACGCTGACCACGCCGGCGATTCCGCAACTGGCGATCGCCGAGTTCCTGAAGAACGACGGCTACGATTTCCACCTGCGGCGCGTGCGCAAGGCCTATGCGCAGCAGGCCAGCATCATGGCGGCGACGGTGCGCAGGTTCTTCCCCGATGGCACCACTACCTCGCAACCGGCGGGGGGCTACGTGCTGTGGGTGCAGCTGCCCGCGGGCATCGACGCGATGGAGATGTACCACGCCGCGCTGGAGCATCGCATCACCGTGGCGCCGGGGCATATGTTTGCGCCGGGCGCGACCTATCGACACTGCATCCGGCTGAACTACAGCGGCGAATGGTCGCCCGGCATCGAATCCGCCGTGCAGACGCTGGGCAAGATCGCGCAGCACCTGCTGGCGCGCAGCCGGGAACAGAGCGAGGAAGAACGCTAGCATGCAAGACGCCGACATCGACTCCGCCATCGTCGCGGTGCTGCAGGTGCTGGGCCAGGCTGGCCGCGACGGCGGCGGGCCCTGGTCGCTGGCCAGGATCGCCAAGCGCGCGGGCCTGCCGATGAGCGTGCTGCGGCGCGTGCTGACGCAGCTGCAGGCAGCTGGACTGGCCGAGATGTCGATCGACGAAACCGGCCGCGGCCATGCGAGCCTGACCGGGGCCGGCGCGGAGCTGGCCGCGCAGGTTTTTCCCGAATCCTGACAGAGCGGCCGGCACCGGCCCCGCGGCTCAGCCTCCGACCAGCGACATGCGCACCGTCGGGTATTGCCGTTTGCCGCTGGCGAGCGTTTGCGCGCGTAATCCGGCGCGCAGTTCCGAATAGCGGTCGCCGCGCGCCTGCCATGCCTGGCGGATCGCCTCGGCCAGATCTTGCTCCGGGCAGGCGCCAAGGTGCTGGCGCAGGTCGACCGACCGGGTGGCGAACAGGCACAGGTGCAGCCGGCCATCGACCGACACGCGGGCGCGGGTGCAGTCGCCGCAGAACGGCTGCGACACGCTGGAGATAAAGCCCAGTTTCAGGCTGCCGTCGGCCAGCAGGAAACTGCTGGCGGTGTCGCCGGCGCGCCGGGCGAGCGGCAGCAGCGCATGCGCGCGCCCGACCCTGCCGCGCAGCTCGTCCGACGGCACCACGCGTGATTGCGACCAGCCGCTGGGGCCTTCCACATCCATATATTCGATAAAACGCAGCGTGACGCCGCTGCCGCGGAAGTGTTCGAGCAGCGGCAGCACCTGGCCGTCATTGGTGCCGCGCTCGACCACGCAGTTGACCTTGACCGGCGCCAGTCCGGCGGCGCAGGCCGCGTCGATGCCCTCCAGCACGCGGCCGACCGGGAAATCGACATCGTTCATGGCGCGGAAGATGCCGTCGTCCAGGCTGTCGAGGCTGACCGTGACCCGGCCCAGGCCGGCGTCGCGCAGCGCGCGCGCCTTGCGCGCCAGCAGGCTGCCGTTGGTCGTCATCGCGACTTCCACCTGCCTGCCGTCCCCGGTACGCAGGGCGGCAATGCGCTCGACCAGCGACTCGATGCCCTTGCGCAGCAGCGGCTCGCCGCCGGTCAGGCGCACCTTCTCGACCCCCAGCCCGACAAAGGCGCGCACCAGGCGCAGCAGTTCGTCGTCGGACAGGCGTTGCGCGGGCGCGAGGAACGGATAGTCGCGCCCGAAGCGCGACTTGGGCATGCAGTAGGTGCAGCGGAAGTTGCACTGGTCGATCACCGACAGGCGCAGGTCGCGCAGCGGGCGGCCGAGCTGGTCCAGCACGGCGGGTGCCGCGGCGTGCGGCGCACTGGCCGGGGGAACGGGCGTGGCCGGCAAGGCTTGCATGAGCGCTGCTTGCATGATGAATCTCCGTGGGGGCATTGGAGTTTGGGTATGCGGTCCATCGTAGGCGCGCGGGGCGCCGCCGCGGGCGTACAAAGCGGCTGGTGCGCAAGCAGAACAGTTGGCCCGGCGCCTGCCGCGGCATCAGTGGCGCGACGCGCGGATGCGTACCGTGGCGGTCTGGCCGGCAATCAGCTCGACGCCGTCCGGCACCGGATCCAGCGCGATCCGCACCGGTCTGCGCTGTGCCAGCCGCACCCAGTTGAAGGTCGGGTTGACGCTCGGCAGCAGGTTCGGCCCGAGCGCGCGGTCCTGGTCTTCGATGCCGGGCGCAATGCTCTGCACATGCCCGTGCAGCGGCGCATGCTGGCCCATGATCTGCACTTCGGCGGCGCTGCCGATGCGGATCGCGGGCAGCTTGGTTTCCTCGAAATAGCCCTCGACGTACTGCGAGCCGCTCGCCACCACCGACAGGGCCGGCTTGCCGCGGGTGGCAAAGTCGCCGGCGCGCGGCAGCCGGTCGCTGACCTGGCCGTCGACCGGGCTGGTGACGCGGCAGCGTGCCAGGTCCAGCGCGGCCGCGTCGACCGCGGCCTCGGCCTGGTCGAGACGTGCCTGTGCGGCAGCCACCGCGGCCGCATTGGGCTGCCGACTTGCCAGCGCCAGCGCCGCGCGCGCCGACGCGGCCTCGGCCTGCGCTTGCTTCAGGCCCAGGCGAAAGCGCTCCTGGTCCACCACGAACAGCACCTGGCCGCGTTGCACCCGGGCGTTGTCGCCGATCAGCACGGCGGTGACCGGGCCCGAGACATCGGGCGCGACCTGGATCACCGCGGCGCGCACGTGGCCGTCGCGGGTCCATGGCGCCGCGGTGTAGTACTGCCACAGGTGCCAGGCGGTCAGCGCCGCGGCGCAGACCGCGGCCAGGGTCACCGCAACCGGGATGAGCAGCGAGAGCTTGCGAATCATGATG
>JABFVP010000203.1 GCA_013362725.1 Cupriavidus sp. | reverse complement strand
TCGGTCGAGCCCAACGAGCTGCTGTTCCAGCTGGCCGACGAGACTGGCGTGGTGCTGCTGCCGGGCCGCGGCTTCGGCACCCGCCACCCGTCCGGACGGGTCTCGCTGGCCAACCTGAACGAAGCCGACTACGCCAAGATCGGGCGCTCGATCCGCAAGCTGTTCGAAGTCTATGTGGACAAGTACAACGAGGTCACCGGCAGCAAGGCGAACAAGCACGTGGTGAAGAAGTAAGCCTGCATCGGCGTACCCCCGGGCCCGGCATTGCCGGGCCTTTTTTTGTCCTGCCGTTTTTTTTTCGTCCTGCTGTCTTTCAGCGCGACTCGACGAATTCCAGCACCGTCGCCAGCATGCCGCGCAGCGCGGGCTGCAGCGCCGTGGCGCGCGCCTCGTCATAGGCGAACGGATACACCTCGGCCATGTAGGCGCACTGCGACAGCTCCAGCTGCACCGCGTGCACGCCATCGGCCGGCTTGCCGTATTGCCGCGTGATGTAGCCACCCTTGAAGCGGCCATTGAGCACCGCGGTATGGCCCGGCACCGCACTGGCCTGTTCCAGCAGCTGGCCGGCGAGCGCGGCGTCGCAGCTGTCGCCGTTGGCGGTGCCGAGGTTGAAGTCGGGCAGCTTGCCGTCGAAGAAGCGCGGCAGCACCGAGCGGATCGAATGCGCGTCCCACAGCGCGACCGTGCCATGCTCGGCCTTCAGCCGCGCCAGCTCGTCGGCCAGCGCCTGGTGGTACGGGCGCCAGATGGCGTCGCGGCGCGCGGCGATCTCGGCGTCGTCGGGACCGTTGCCGTCGGCATAGAGCGGCGTCTTGTCGAATGTATCGACCGGGCACAGGCCAGTGGTGTCCTGGCCGGGATACAGGTTGGCGTTGTCGGGCGGGCGGTTCAGGTCGACCACGTAGCGCGAGTGCGTGGCCGCCAGCACCGACGCGCCGAGCCCGCGGGCGAAGTCGTACAGGCGTTCCAGGTGCCAGTCGGTATCGGCCACGGTGCGGGCCTCGGCGGTCAGGCGCTGCGAGACCGATGCGGGCAGGTGCGTGCCGACATGCGGCATCGATACCAGCAGCGGGCGCGTGCCCCGGTGCAGGGTGAAGGCGGGGGTATCGGTGGAAAAGGACATGGTGGTTGCGATGCTGTGGGCGTGGGCCCGGTTTCAGTCGGCCAGCAGGCTGGCGCGTGCCGCGATGAACAGGCGCCCGGCCTCCGCCTGCAGCGGATGCGCGCCATGCTGCACGCGGCTGCGGCCGGCGGTGCGGACTTCCGCTAGTGTCTCATGGCCATGGCCGGCGAACACGTGCGTGGCCAGTGCCTGCGGCCCGTCGAGCCCGGCCAGGGTCGGATGCGCGCCGTCCAGCACCACGAAGTCGGCCTGCTGGCCTACTGCCAGTCCAGCCACCGCGCGACCCGCTGCACGTGCGCCGCCCGCCACCGCTTCCAGGTAGAGGCGGTCGGCCACCTGCGCATGCGTGTCCGATGCCAGCACGTTGCGCCGCTGCAGGCCGAGCCGCTGGCCGTATTCGAACAGCCGCAGCTCCTCCGCCACGCTGACGCTGGCATGGCTGTCCGAGCCGATGCCCCATGCGCCCTGCTGCGCCAGGTAGGGCGCGGCCTCGAACACGCCGTCGCCCAGGTTGGCCTCCGTAGTCGGGCAGATGCCGGCGACCGCGCCGCTGTGCGCCAGGCGCCGGCGCTCGTCCCAGTCCATATGGGTGGCGTGCACCAGGCACCAGCGCGCATCGACCTCGACATGGTCGAACAGCCACGTCACCGGGCGCGTGCCCGACCACGCGATGCAGTCGTCGACCTCCTTCTGCTGCTCGGCGATATGGATATGGACCGGCGCCTGCGCGTCGATGTCCCGCAGGCCCGCCAGCGCATGCAACAGGCTTGCCTCCGGCACCGCGCGCAGCGAGTGCGGCGCCAGCCCGAGACGCGCGCCGGATTGCGCGCACGCCGGGCGCAGCCGTTCCAGCAGTCTCAGCATCGCATCGGTGTCGTGCAGGAAGCGCCGCTGCCCTTCCAGCGGCGGCTTGCCGCCAAAGCCCGCGCTCTGGTACAGCACCGGCAGCAGCGTCATGCCGATGCCGGTGCGCTGCGCCGCGCGCAGCAGTCGCAGCGACATCTCGGCGGCATCGGCATAGGGCCTGCCGCCTTCGTCGTGATGCACGTAGTGGAACTCGCACACGCTGGTATACCCCGCGCGCAGCATCTCGACATAGAGCTGGGTCGCGATCGCTTCCAGCGTGTCGGGCGAGAGCCGCTGCGCGAAGCGGTACATCAGCGTGCGCCAGCTCCAGAACGAGTCGGCGCCGGCCGGATCGTCGCCGTGCGGGCGGCTGCGGAATTCCGTCAGGCCGGCAAAGCCGCGCTGGAACGCATGCGAATGCAGGTTGGGCATGCCCGGCAGCACCGGACCCTCCGCCAGCGGCACGCCGGCGGCAGGCGCCGCCCCCGGCTGCACGGCGGTGAAGCGGCCGTGCTCGTCCCACGCCAGCAGCACGTCGCGGGCCCAGCCATCCGGCAGGAGCGCGAACGGCGCGAACAGTTGCGTGGCGCTCATGCCGCGGCTCCCGCGCCGGCATGGACGCGCCCCTGGCGCACCACCGTCGCGACCGGATTGCGGCCGAACCAGTAGGCCAGTTCGGCGGGCGAGTCGATGCGCCACAGCGCGAAGTCGGCCGCCCGTCCCACTGCCAGGCGCCCATGGCGATCGGCGCCGCCCAGCGCGCGCGCCGCGTGCGCGGTGACGCCGGCGAGCGCTTCGGGCACCGTCAGGCGGAACAGCGTGCAGGCCATATTCATCATCAGCAGCAGCGAGGTCACCGGCGAGGTGCCGGGGTTGTGGTCGGTCGAGATCGCCATCGGCACGCCGTACTCGCGCAGCAGTGCGATCGGCGGCAGCTTGGTGTCGCGCAGGAAGTAGTAGGCGCCCGGCAGCAGCACCGCGACCGTGCCGGCCTCGGCCATCGCGGCCACGCCCGCCTCGTCCAGGTGCTCGAGATGGTCGGCCGAGAGCGCGCGGTGGCGTGCCGCCAGCGCGGCGCCGCCGAGGTTGCTGAGCTGCTCGGCATGCAGCTTGACGCGCAGGCCATGGCGCGCGGCGGCATCGAACACCCGTTCGGTCTGCGCGATCGAGAAACCGATCGACTCGCAGAAGGCATCGACGGCATCTACCAGGCCCTCTTCGGCCAGCGCCGGCAGCATGGTGCTGCAGACCAGCTCGATATAGTCGTCGGCCCGGCCCGCGTATTCCGGCGGCAGCGCGTGCGCGCCCAGGAAGGTGGTGTAGACCGCGATGCCGAAATGCTCGCCCAGCCGGCGCGCCACGCGCAGCTGCTTGCGCTCGGTGTCCAGGTTCAGGCCATAGCCGGACTTGATCTCGATCGCGGTGACGCCCTCGGCCAGCAGCGGCTGCAGGCGCGCTGCGGCCTGCGCGAACAGCATGTCTTCGTCGGCGGCGCGCGTGGCGCGCACCGTCGCGACGATGCCGCCGCCGGCGCGCGCGATCTCTTCATAGCCCGCGCCGGCCAGGCGCATGGCGAACTCGTCGGCGCGCTGGCCGCCGTAGACCAGGTGCGTGTGGCAATCGACCAGCCCCGGCGTGATCCAGGCACCGTTGCCGTCATGGCGCGGCGCGCCGCGCCAGGCCTCGGGCAAATCCGCTGCCGCGCCAAGCCAGGCGATGCGTCCGTGCTCGATCACCAGCGCGGCATCGCGCATTGCCTGCGCGGGATCGGCGTCGGGCAGCAGGTGGCAGTTGTGCCAGACACCGTCCGCGCTGGGCGCGGCGGATACAGAGGTCAGCGACATTGAGCGGGCTCCATTTCCAGGGTGACGCACAGGCACAGCGCCGCGTCACCGGCAGGTTCAAACGCAAGGGTCGATGCGGAGGCGGATGCGCCAACCAGCAGGCCGTCGCCCGCTTGCAGCAGCGTGGCGGCGTCCTGCGCCTGCCACGCACCGCTGACGGCCAGCAGGCACTGCGTGTGGCTGCCGGTGCCGAGCGCAAACCCTGCGCGTCATGCCTCGACGCGCGCGCGACAGTGTCCGCGCCGCGTCATCACGTTGAAATCGCGCGTGGCGCCGTCGAGCAGCGTCGCCTGCAGGCTGGTATCGCCGGAAAACGCGAACGGCTCGCCGACACCGGCCAGGCGATGACTGAAGCTGCCGTCGTCCGCGCACAGCGTCACGCCGGCGCCGTCGAGCAGCACGATCTGGCGGTCGATGCCCGGGAACGCCGAGAACGGCCCATCGCTTTCGATATCGGCCACGCTCAGGCGCCAGACAAAGTCATCCATGCCGGCACCCGGCGGCCACACCGCGATCTCGCGCGTGTTGCCGCCACCGTTCTTCCAGCGCGTGGGGACGATATCGGCCAGCGCGAAGGATTGAATCAGCGCCGGGCTCATGCGCCCTTCACCATCGGCAGGTCCAGGCCCTTCTCGTGCGCGCAGGCGATGGCGAGGTCATAGCCCGCATCCGCATGGCGCATCACGCCGGTGGCCGGATCGTTCCACAGCACGCGCTCGATGCGCTTTGCCGCCGCGTCGGTGCCATCGCACACGATCACCACGCCGGAATGCTGCGAGAAGCCCATGCCGACGCCGCCGCCGTGGTGCAGGCTGACCCAGGTGGCGCCGCCGGCGGTGTTCAGCAGCGCATTGAGCAGCGGCCAGTCCGACACCGCGTCGGAGCCGTCGCGCATGGCTTCGGTCTCGCGGTTGGGCGACGCCACCGAGCCGCAGTCCAGGTGGTCGCGGCCGATTACCACCGGCGCCTTCAGCTCGCCCGACTTCACCATCTCGTTGAAGGCCAGCCCGGCGCGATGGCGCTCGTCCAGCCCCACCCAGCAGATCCGCGCCGGCAGGCCCTGGAAGGCGATGCGGTCGTGCGCCATGTCGAGCCAGCGATGCAGGGCCTTGTCCTCCGGGAACAGCTCCTTCATCTTGGCGTCGGTCTTATAGATATCCTCGGGATCGCCCGATAGCGCGACCCAGCGGAACGGCCCCTTGCCGCGGCAGAACAGCGGGCGGATATAGGCCGGCACGAAGCCGGGGAAATCGAAAGCGTTCTGCACGCCTTCGTCGAACGCGACCTGGCGGATGTTGTTGCCGTAGTCGACCGTGGGCACGCCCATCTTCTGGAAGTCGAGCATGGCCTGCACGTGTTTGACGATCGACGGACGCGCGGCGGCCTCCACCGACTTGGGATCGTGCTGGCGCGCATGCTCCCACTGCGCGACGGTCCAGCCTTGCGGCAGGTAGCCGTTGACCAGGTCGTGCGCCGAGGTCTGGTCGGTGACGATATGCGGCCGCATGCCGCCGGCCTGCGCGCGCTTTGCCAGTTCCGGCACGATATCGGCGGCGTTGCCGAGCAGGCCCACCGAGATCGCTTCTTTCTTTGCCGTGGCCTCGGCGATCATCGCCAGGGCTTGGTCGAGCGTGGTCGCCTTCTTGTCGAGATAGCGCGTGCGCAGTCGGAAGTCGATGCGCGATTCCTGGCACTCGATCGCCAGCACGCAAGCGCCCGCGAGCACGCCTGCCAGCGGCTGCGCGCCGCCCATGCCGCCGAGGCCCGCGGTCAGGATCCACTTGCCCGACAGGTCGCCGTGGTAGTGCTGGCGTCCGGCCTCGACAAAGGTCTCGTAGGTGCCCTGCACGATGCCCTGGGTGCCGATGTAGATCCACGAGCCCGCGGTCATCTGGCCGTACATCATCAGCCCGGCGCGATCAAGTTCATTGAACTTGTCCCACGTAGCCCAGTGCGGCACCAGGTTGGAGTTGGCGATCAGCACGCGCGGCGCATCGGGATGCGTGCGGAACACGCCGACCGGCTTGCCCGATTGCACCAGCAGCGATTCGTCTTCACCGAGGCGGCGCAGGCTGTCGAGGATGGCGTCGAAGCATTCCCAGTTGCGCGCGGCCTTGCCGATGCCGCCGTACACCACCAGGTCTTGCGGGCGCTCGGCCACGTCGGGGTCCAGGTTGTTCTGGATCATGCGGTAGGCCGCTTCGATCAGCCAGTTCTTGCAGTGCAGCTGGGTGCCGCGCGGCGCGCGGATCTCGCGCTGGCCGCGCTGGAGGGATTGGGATTCGGGAGCGTTCATGTGTTGTTCTCCTTTGGATGGCGCTGGTGGCGCGATCGATTGCTGTTGCCACTTGGTGCGTGATTGCGGCTGGATGCGCTGGCCCTC
>JABFVP010000090.1 GCA_013362725.1 Cupriavidus sp. | reverse complement strand
GGGCCTGCTCGGACAGCGCGCTGCTTACGGTGTCGCGCGACAGGTGTGGCGCGAACCTGTTGATGAAGGCGTGCGCATAGCCGCGCAGGTAGGCGCCGCGGCGCACCGCCACGCTGGTGGTGTTGGGCGCGAACAGGTGGTCCGCCGAGATCCGTACCAGTCCGGAGTCCTTGCGTTCGTCATAGGCCATCGACGCGATGATGCCCACGCCCAGGTCGAGTTCGGCATAGGTCTTGATCACGTCCGCATCCAGCGCCGTCAGCACGATCTCCGGCTGCAGGCCCGCCTCGGCAAAAGCGCTGTCGATCTTGCGGCGGCCGGTGAAGCCGGCGTCGTAGGTGATCAGCTGGAAGTTGGCGACGTCTTCGAGCGTCGGTTCCGGCAGCCGCGTGAGCGGATGGTCCGGCGACACCACCAGCACGTGCTGCCAGCTGTAGGCCTCGAACGAGGTCAGCCCGGCCTCGGTCGCCAGCGCCTCGGTAGCGATGCCGATATCGGCCTGCCCGGTCAGCAGCAGCTCGACGATATGCGTGGGCGACGCTTCCTGCAGTGCCAGCGTCACATGCGGGTATTCGCGGCGGAAGGACTGCACCACGCGCGGCAAGGCGTAGCGCGCCTGGGTGTGGGTGGTGGCGACGGTGAGCCGGCCGGTGTGGCGCCCGGCGTATTCGTCGCCCGCCTGGCGCAGGTTCTCGGCCTCGAGCAGCAGCCGCTCGACGATCCGCACGATCTCGCGGCCGGGCTCGGTCAGCCCGGTCAGGCGCTTGCCGTAGCGCTCGAAGATCTCCACCCCCAGCTCTTCCTCGAGCTCGCGGATCTGGCGCGACACGCCGGGCTGCGAGGTGTAGAGCGCGTTGGCGACCTCGGTCAGGTTGAACTGGCGGCGCACCGCCTCGCGGATCGAACGGAGTTGCTGGAAGTTCATCGTGCGGCCTCTTGCTTTTGGATGGGGGCGGAGCCGTTGGCTTGCGTAAAGACGCGCAGCTGGCGCGGGCGCACGGCGAGCAGCTCGCCCTCGCGGAAACCCGCGTGGCGGAAGCGATCGAGCGGCAGCGCCACCTCGATCACGTCCTGGTTGTCTTCGCGCTCGAGCTCGAGCTGCGCCACCGGGCCCAGCGTCAACGCGCGGCGCAGCGTCACGGCAATGCCGTCGGCACCTGGGGAATAGCGCTCCAGGTCCAGGTCGTGCGGGCGGACATAGGCCACCGCATCGCCCGCGGTTTCATGGCCACTGCCGACCACCGGCAGCACCGCTTCGCCGGTATGCAGCAGGCCGCCGCTCTCGCCCACTTCAAGCCGCCCGTGGAACAGGTTCACGTTGCCGAGGAAGCCGAACACGAACGGCGTGGCCGGATGGTTGTAGACCGCCTCGGGCGAACCAAACTGCTCGACGCGGCCGCGGTTCATCAGCACCACCTGGTCGGCCACTTCCAACGCTTCTTCCTGGTCGTGCGTGACGAACACGCTGGTCACGTGCAGCTCGTCGTGCAGGCGCCGCAGCCAGCGGCGCAGTTCCTTGCGGACCTTGGCGTCGAGCGCGCCGAACGGCTCGTCGAGCAGCAGCACGCGTGGCTCCACCGCCAGCGCGCGCGCCAGTGCGATGCGCTGGCGCTGGCCGCCCGACAGCTGCGCCGGGTAGCGGTCGGCGAGCCAGTCGAGCTGGACCAGGTCGAGCAGCGCATGCACCTTGTCGCGGATCTGCGCCTCGTTCGGGCGCTCGGCGCGCGGCTTCACGCGCAGGCCGAAGGCGACGTTCTCGAACACGCTCATATGCTTGAACAGCGCGTAATGCTGGAACACGAAGCCCACCTGGCGCTGGCGCACGTGCTGGTCCGAGGCATCGCGCCCGGCCAGCACGATCTGGCCGGCGTCGGCGCGCTCCAGCCCGGCGATGATGCGCAGCAGCGTGGTCTTGCCGCAGCCGGATGGCCCCAGCAGCGCGGTCAGCTCGCCCTCGTCGAAATCGAGCGAGACATGGTCCAGCGCGACAAAATCGCCAAAGCGCTTCTCTACGTTCTTGACCTGGATGCTCATGATGCTTGTCCTTGCACTGAAGCCGGCACGCTTGCCAGCGGCCGCTCCGGCGCGGCCTCTTCGGTTTCCTTGCGGGCGCGGAATTCCACCAGCGTCTTGATGCCCAGCGTAATCAGCGCCAGCAGTGTCAGCAGCGACGCCACCGCGAACGCGGCCGCGAAGTTGTACTCGTTGTAGAGGATCTCGACGTGCAGCGGCATGGTGTTGGTCAGCCCGCGGATATGGCCCGACACCACCGACACCGCGCCGAACTCTCCCATCGCGCGCGCATTGCACAGGATTACGCCGTACAGCAGGCCCCAGCGGATATTGGGCAGCGTGATATGGCGGAAGGTCTGCCAGCCCGACGCGCCCAGCACGATCGCGGCCTCTTCCTCTTCGCTGCCCTGCGCCTGCATCAGCGGGATCAGCTCGCGCGCGACGAAGGGAAAGGTGACGAAGATGGTGGCCAGCACGATGCCCGGCACTGCGAACATGATCTTGATGTCGTGCGCTTCCAGCCACGGACCCAGCCATCCCTGCGCGCCGAACAGCAGCACGTAGACCAGGCCCGAGATCACCGGCGACACCGAGAACGGCAGGTCGATCAGCGTGATCAGCAGGTTCTTGCCGCGGAAGTCGAACTTGGCGATGGCCCACGCCGCCGCGACGCCGAACACCACGTTCAGCGGCACCGCGATTGCCGCCACGGTCAGCGTGAGCTGGATCGCGGCCAGCGCGTCGGGCTCGACCAGCGCTTCCCAGTAGGTCTGCACGCCCTTGCGCAAGGCTTCATAGAACACCGATGCCAGCGGCACGAACAGGAACAGCGTCAGGAACAGCACCGCCACCGCGATCAGCGTGTAGCGCACCCATGGCGCCTCGCCGGTGGCTTCGAAGCGGTGAGGTCCGCTGGCGCTGCCGTGCCCGCCCAGGCGTCCCGAGATTGCTCCGGCCATCTCAGAACTCCTTGCCCGTGGCGGGCGCTGCCGGTGCCAGCGCGGCGCGGGCACCGGACTGGTGGCGGCGCGTCCAGGCCTGCAGCAGGTTGATCAGCAGCAGCAGTGCGAACGAGATCACCAGCATCACCACCGCCACCGCGGTCGCGCCGGCGTAGTCGTACTGCTCCAGCTTGGAATAGATCATCAGCGGCGCGATCTCGGACACCATCGGCATGTTGCCCGAGATAAATACCACCGAGCCGTACTCGCCGGTGGCGCGCGCGAACGACAGCGCAAACCCGGTCAGCAGCGCCGGCAGGATCGCCGGCAGGATCACGCGGCGGAAGGTCTGCAGCCGGTTGGCGCCGAGGCTGGCCGCGGCCTCTTCCAGCTCCTGCTCGACATCTTCCAGCACCGGCTGCACCGTGCGCACCACGAACGGCAGGCCGATAAAGGTCAGCGCCACCACCACGCCCAGCGGCGTGAACGCGACCTTGATGCCGAGCGGTTCCAGGTAGCGGCCGATCCAGCCGTTGCCGGCGAACAGCGCGGTCAGCGCGATGCCGGCCACCGCGGTCGGCAGCGCGAACGGCAGGTCGACCAGCGCATCGATCAGGCGCTTGCCGGCAAAGCGGTAGCGCACCAGTACCCACGCGACGACCAGCCCGAACACCGTATTGACAATGGCAGCGATCAGCGACGCGCCGAAGCTCAGCTGCAGCGATGCCACCACGCGCGGCGCCGTGATCGCGGTCCAGAACGCGTCCCACGTCATCGTGAAGGTCTTCAGGAACGTGGCCGACAGCGGCACCAGCACGATCAGCGTCAGGTAGAACAGCGTGAAGCCGAGCGACAGGCCGAAGCCCGGCAGCACGGTGAAGCGCTGCGTCGACGGCTTGCGCGGCGCGGACGCGCCCGAACCGGGCGCGCGCGGCGCGGCTGGCGGCGGCGTGTCCGCCAGGGAGAGGGATGGAGGCATGTCGTCTCGTCTGTGAGCGGTGCGCTGCCAGGCCGATGGCCCGGTCCGGCACGCCGTTGCTTATGACGCCGGCGCATATTGCGCCGGCCTACGAGACAGATTCTGCAGAGCCGCCTTTATAAAAAGAACGAATCTTTATGAATTTTCTTAGACGGTTTAGATATAAGGGAGCGTCGAAGCGACTTCGACCTCCGCCTCCCAAGGGGTTGATGCGGCACTTTGCGTGCCGCTGTCGCCTGCCTGGACGATGCGCTGCACCAGCGTATCGAGCAGGGCGAGGCCTTCCGGCCACTCGCCCAGGCCCGAGTCGGCATTGATATGGCCGAGATAACCCACGTCGACCAGTTCGCTGCCCCACAGCGTGCCCCACGAGAAGGCCGTGCGCTGCGGCATCCACGGGTCGTTGCGGCTGGCCGCGAGGATGGTCGGGAACGGCAGCCGGTAGGCGGGCAGCAACGCCGCCACCCCGAACTTGTCCGGATCCGCCGGCGCCACCAGCAACGCGCCGGCGATGCCGACCGGGTCCAGCACCGCCTGGCGCAGCGTCGCCAGGCAGCCGAAGCTGTGCGCAACCAGCACGGCGCCGCGAGCGGCCACGCGCCGGGCCCGCATCACGCCCTCGGAAACGCGCTCGGCCCACAGCGGCAGGCTCGGGCGCGACCAGTCATGCTGCTCGACCCGCTGCCAGTCCGGAAACTGCTGTTCCCAGCGGCTCTGCCAGTGCCCCGGGCCGCTGCCGTGCAAGCCGGGCACCGTCAGCACCTGCAGGTGGCGGGGAATTACCAGCCGCGTGGCGCGGCCAGGAACAGTCCTGTCCGATGGCGTCATACCCGCTCCTCGTTCAGTGCTTGCGATGGCGCGGCGTGCGCAGCCGACGCTTCGGCCGCGCGCAGCCCGGCCGCGCTCACCAGCCCGCCGGCAAAGGCGCCCTGCCCCAGGCCGATGCCGGCGGCCTGCAGCCGCTCGATGCTCTCGGCGTCCTGCAGGCGCCGCCCGATCAGCGTGACGCCGGCGCTGGCCGCGCTGGCGCGCAGCCCGGCCAGCTGGCGGTCGGTCCAGGTGCGGCGCATGTCCAGCTTGAGCCAGTCCGGCAGCGCATGCGCCATCAGCGCACCCGCCTCGGCCGGATCCGACGCCTGCAGGCTCACCGCGAAGCCATTGCGCCGGTAATTGCCCACCACATGCAGCAACAGCCCGAGATCATCGTTGGCACTGGCTGGCACCTGGATCACGAAGCGCTCCAGCGGCAACCCCAGCGACTGCAGCGCGCGCCGGAAGGCCGCGCCGTGGTCGTCGGCCACCGCGGCCAGCAGCCGGTTGTGCACGTTCAGCACCAGCTTGTGCTCGCCGTCCGCGGCAAAGTAGTTGATGGCGTGCAACAGGCGCGACAGCCGGTCCAGCGACACCAGGGTGTGATCGTCCGCCGCCATCGCGAACAGCTTCCATGCCGCCAGGCCGACGCCATCGTCGGCATAGGTATGGATGGCGCCTTCATGCGCCACCACCTGCCGGTCCGCCAGCGTCACCAGCGGCTCGAACGCGCTGGTCAGCGAGCAGTTGAAGAACTGGCCCTGCACCTGACCGCGCGCATCGCGCCATAGTTGCCGGTCCGCCAGCGGCTGGCGCGGCAGCGAGTCGAGATAGCGTTGGAGCGCAGACGCTGCGCCCGTGGGTTCATGCACGCCTGGCATGGTGATCCTTGGGTTGACCGGGCCATTCGGGACATTCGGGCCTCAGGTCTGGTTGGTGATGGGCAAGCGCGATGCCAGCGGCCCCTGCCTGCTCATGATAGGAGTTTGGCAGGCGCCGGCATATGAAGATTAAGGACTGTCGATATGCACCCGCCGGCACGACGGAGCAAGCCTGGCCGGCGCGCTGCCGTCAGGCCGCCCAGCTCACATTTAGCGGCGCGGTTGCCGCGCTTGCGCCGGGTACCTGCGCACCGGACTGCCCGCCGGCTGGCGACGGCCGCATCACCCGCTGCAGCACCTCGGCTTCCAGTTGCGCAAAGCCCGCGGCGCCGCGTTCGCGCGGACGCGCCAGCGCCACGCGCGTGTCCATGGCGATGCGGCCGTCCTCGATCAGCACGATGCGGTCGGCCAGCGCCACCGCTTCGGAGACATCGTGCGTGACCAGCAGCGCGGTGAAACCCAGCCGGCGCCACAGCGATTCAATCAGCGCCTGCATTTCGATGCGCGTCAGCGCATCCAGCGCGCCCAGCGGTTCGTCGAGCAGCAACAGCTGCGGGTGGTGCACCAGCGCGCGCGCCAGCGCC
>JABFVP010000655.1 GCA_013362725.1 Cupriavidus sp. | reverse complement strand
CAGGTGCTGGAAATGACTGACCCCATGCCGGTCATCATGGCCGCAGATATGGACCGCGCCGAGCGCGCCGGACAGCGGTCACTATGGGAGGTTTTTTCCCGGAGGATGGCGCAAGCCGCGGCCCCCGCCACCCTCGCCGTTCTGGTCGCTAGTGTCACAAATTTTGTGACACCCTCTTCCGCGCAAGCCGCGCCGGCATTGGATCGCGATGGCCGAACACTAAGTGTTATGTCAAATCAAGTTGATACCAGCCAGCCGACGCCCCCTTGTACAACCCACCCCGGATTACCGAGACTTGAGGCCTGATTCGTGCGATAAGTCCGGACATGGACAAGCCCAAGCTGCAACCACACCCCTTGCTCGACGCGACCCTGCGCGCCGTTCCGCGCCGCTATCGCTTGCCGGAACTCGACGATGCCTTTTCGCCAGCGCTCGATGCCAGTCCTGCGACGACGCTCGCACTCGTGATCGAACAAACCCGCGCCGCGCTGGCGCGTGGTGAAACCCCGGATGCGGCCTTGAAAGATCGCTTCACCAGCGCGCTCGCGCGCATGGTGCGGGACGCGATGCGCGCGGATGGCGGTGATCCGGTGTTCCAGGCGATGGTGCTGCGGCATCGGGCCGTGCCAGTGCGGGAGTATGCATCGCTGTCAGCGCGCGCGGACCAGGACCGTCGCGCCATTCATGCTGCGGTCAATGCGGTTGCCCATCCCGGCAAACAGCAACGCCTCGATCCTGGTCCGCAACGCGAGGCGCTGGCTCGGTTGCATGCATGCGTCGGCGCTGCAGGCTGGGACGAGGTTCACGACGCCGTGCAGCGACTGCTTGAAATGCCGCAGACGCCGGCGTTGCCGGGCGCACCGCAGGCAGAACGCGCCCTGGCCCAGCTGCTGGAACACCCGGCCCTGGCACGTCTGCGGCGCCTGGACGCGCTGGCGTCGGACCCGCTCGTCCTGGAGTACCGGACGCTGTGGGACCGCTACGGTCCGCGCCCGGGCAGCGCTTCGGCCGTCGCGCAGGGACTGTCGTCACGGCAGCGTGGCGATGCCGCGGAGGCGCTGGCCGCGCAGGCGCTCGAGGCGTTGGCGCAGCGGCTTAACGCCGCGGCGAATGCATCGGCACCCTACCGCGTGGTGACGTCGATGCGCGTGCCAGCCGCGATCCCGGCCGCGCATAAACACGCCAAGAGCGAATGGGATGTGGTGCTGCTCGGGCAATCTGCCGCTGCAGGCGAGACCGCCGACGAAACTCCGGCCTGGGATGTGTGCCTGCTGGTCGAGGTCAAGGCCTCCGTCGATGCTGCGACCACGGATTTCCCGCGGCTGCTGCGCGGCTTGCGGCTGCTTGCGCATGCGGACGAGGACACGGTCTATTCGTTTGCGACCCGGCAAGGCACGGTGCCGCTGCGCGGCGCCGCGTTGTGCGCCCTGCCCTCCGCACCCACGGCGCTGTCCCGCACGGTGCTCTATTGCTGCGACGCGCCTGCGGAGCCGACCCCACGCCTGCTCAGCGCGGCCAGCCGCATGCAATTGCTGTCGGCAACGCCGACGCTGGATTTCGCCGCCGCACTCACGGCGGCGCCGTCGGCCGATGCGCGCGAGCTCGAGCCGGTCTGGCATGCGCTGCTGGAAGCGCCCGGCTGGCGTGCCGTGCTCGACCAGTACGCGACGCTGCGGCAGGTCCGCGAACTGATGGTGCATACGGACGACTTGCTGGCCGCGGTGTAGGCAAGGCGTGGCCGATTCAAGGCGCGCGCCGGCATGCTGAACCTACGAACCGCTGCCCGGACGCGGCGCCAACAGGTCTTCAAAAAAGAAGGCCGCTAGCTGATGACGTCCGCTCACCTTGGCTTTGGCATAAAGATTGGCGGCGTGCTGCCGCACGGTCTTCGCTCCGGTCTCGCGCACGCCGGCGATTTCTTCCAGAGACAGGCCCTTGACCAGCAGTAGCGCGACGTCCCTTTCGGCCGGGGTCAGGCCCCAGCGCTCGAACTGCTCCTGCATCGACTGCAGAAAGTCGCGCGTGGACCGTTGTGCGGCCGCGTCGCGTTCGGCCGCCGCGCGCACTGCGGCATCGGCCGAATGCTTGAGCGTTTCGAACGCCTGCAAGGCGCGTCGGCGTTCGCCGATAACGATGCCGAGGATCACCAGGAACGTAATCGTCGCCGCGGTTTCGGCATAGAAGTGGAACGACGGCCCGCTGCTGACAAGCTGGTACAGGTCCCATGCCTGGTAGAGCGGGAAGACGGCGAGCATCAGCAAGAACTTTGGGGGCATAGGCGTTCGGTCTCGGGCCAACCATGACAAGCCGGCTGCAAGAAAACAAACATCACGGCGGACGCGTAATGTAACTGATTCTCAATAACAGGCCAAGACCGTCGCGGAAAACCTCCGCCATAAGTGCCCTGGATAGCACAAAGCGCATACCCGGCATATGTCCCGCGCGTGAATAATATGCTTCATATGCCACTCTAATACGGAACAAAGGGCCCGAGTTGCCATGGCAAACGCCAATTGCTGGCATTTGTGGCGTTGAGCGTGAGAATGAGTCGCATTAGCATGATTCGGCTGTTTCGTATCCCGGCACTGCTCATCGCGCTCCCCCGCACATCCACCTGAGGCCCGATTCATGCAAGAGATTTTCGTACTCGCTCACGTACCGACCCCCGCCGTCAATGAGGGGTTCCTTCCGGCGGCACGCGCGCTTGGGCGCTCCGTCGTCTTATTGACGGATTGTGCCGACGCCCATCGCGCCCACTTTGCCGGAACCGGCCTGCCCGCCTACCCGGGCGACATTGTCCCGTGCGATGTGTTCAACCCGTTGGCGGTAATCGATGCCATCACGCGACGCGGCGGCAAGCCCGCGGCCGTCTTTTCGAACAGCGATCACCTGCAGGCCGCCACGGCGATCGCCTCGGCCTACTTTGGCTTGCCGGGCAAGGACTGGCGCACCGCCTACGCCGCCAAGAACAAGGCAGAGATGCGGCGGCGCCTGCAAGAGTCGGGCATCGACACGCTCTGGCACGCGGTCGTTTGCGACAGCGCCGGCCTGGCCGCGCTGGCCGACGTGCCGATGCCGTGCATCGTCAAGCCGCGCGAGGGCGTGGCCAGCCAGCAGGTCAGCCTGGCGCGCAGCCACGCCGAGCTGGCCGAGCATTGCGGCGCGATCTGGGCGCGGCATCCAGGCCAGGTGTTGCTGCTGGAGGAATACCTCGAGGGCCCGCTGTACACGCTGGAAACGCTGGGCGACGGCAAGGAACTGCGCGCGCTGGGCGGCTTTCGCGTGACGCTGTCGCCGCCGCCGTACTTCGTTGAACTCGAAGCGGTATGGGGCACTGGCCTGCCCGCTTCGGTCGAAGCCGAGGTGCTGGACACCATCCGCCGCTTCGGCATCGGCTTCGGCGCCTGCCATACCGAATACGTGCTGACCACAAAGGGCCCGCGGCTGATCGAGATCAACTACCGCAGCATCGGCGACTACCGCGAGTTCCTGCTGTCCGACACCCTGCAGTTCCCGCTGTTCGAGCAGGTCCTGCGCCTGCACCTGGGCGAAGCGCTGCCGGCGCTCGAGATGCCGAGGCGGGCGGCGTGGATCCGCTATTTCACCGCGCAGGCGGAGGGCACGCTGCGGCACGCGCCCGCCCACAGCCAGCATGAAGGCGAAGGGGTTCGCCTGACCTACCAGCCGCTGCGCAAGGTCGGCGACGCGATCCAGCTGACCAACTCCAACAAGGATTACCTTGGCGTGCTGCGCGGCAGCGGTCCCGACAGCGCGGGTCTCGCCGCGGCGGTCGAACTGGCCAGCAGCAAGCTGGCCTGGGAGATCGCGCAATGAGCGCCCGCATGCCCGAGCAGCCGTCCCGGTCCGGCACTGCTGCCGACGCCGATGTCGACTACATCTGCGTGCGCGTCGTCGACGCCCTGCTGCGCGAGGACGTGCGCGCCTGCGCCAGCCGCGGCGAGTTGTACGGCGCTGATGCGGTACCGGGGGCCGCGTATGATTTCGATGCCAGCCAGCGGTGGCTGCGTGTCCCGCGCCTTGGCGCCGGCACGCTGTGGATTCCGGTAACGCCCACGCGCTACATGCAGGAATGGCGCCTGACGCGCCTGCCCGTGCTGCGCGAAGCCGACGGCGAGTTCTCCGCACTGCATGAGGTCGACTCCATCCTGGCCGCATTCGCCGGGGGCCTGCCCGAGGAAGATGCGGCCCTGTTCACCGCCTACGTCGACGAATGCCGTGCCGCGGCCGAGCATCGCACCGTCTCGATGGCCGAGCGCGCACGCTGGTTCGCGCAGCCTGACCGCGCTGCTGGCCACGCGCTGCCCGCCTGGAACCAGCGCATGCTGCACTACGATCGCGTCGCGGGTTTCCTCGACCACCCCTACTACCCCACCGCGCGCGCCAAGCTGGGCTTTGCCGCCGATGACCTGGCCCGCTACGCGCCCGAGTTCCAGCCGGCATTCGCGCTGAACTGGCTCGCGGTCCCGCGCGCATGCCATCATGCCAGCGGCGACGCGCTGCCGCCGACCTGGCCGTCGTTCGCCGAGGTCGGCCTGGATCCCGCGCTGGCCAGCTCGCATGCGCTGGTGCCGGTGCATCCCTTCGTCTGGCAGCATCATCTCGATGGCTTTCTGGCCGATGCGGGGCTTGACGGCCAGGTCATACGCGCGCCGCGCGCCTGCCTGCGCGTGTCGCCCACCTTGTCGGTGCGCTCGCTGGTCGTGCTAGATGCTCCCGCATGGCATATCAAGCTGCCGCTGACGATCCGCACGCTGGGCACCAAGAATATCCGCACCATCAAGCCCAGCACCATCGGCGACGGCCATCGCATCCAGACCCTGCTTGGCGACATTGTCCGGCAGGAACCCGGCCTGCACGGGCAGGTGCTGCTGACCGACGAAGCCAACGGCGCCCATGTCGACCAGCGCCCGTTCCTGGGCTATATCCTGCGCCGCTATCCCGAGCCGCAGCTGACGGACAAGACCGTGGTCCCGGTCGCGGGCCTGCTGGCGGACACCGCCAGTGGCCAGTGCGTAGCCGAGGAACTCGCCGGCCGCTATCACGGCGGCGATCTCGACGCCTGGCTCGACGCCTACCTGGCGCTGACCCTGCAGCTGCACCTGACGCTGTGGTTGCGTTATGGCGTGGCGCTGGAATCGAACCAGCAGAATTCGATGCTGGTCTACGGCGACGACGGCCTGCGCCTGATGCTCAAGGACAACGATGCCGCGCGCATCGACCGCGCCAGGCTCGCGCGCCGCTGGCCGGCCTTGGCGGCCCGCCTCGACGGGCTGGAAGACCAGCGCATCGGCGTCGACGCGGCGCTGCCGCTGGCGCAGATGTTCGTCACCATCACGCTGCAGCTGAATATTGCGGCGCTGGTGGAAGGCCTGGCGCAGCGTCGCGGCACCGACCCCGCCGCCGGCTACGCGCGCGTGCGGCGCCACGTGGAGGCCGTCCTTGCCGACCTGGCCGCCGCGGGCGAAGACACCGCGTTCGCGCGCCAGGTGCTGCTCGACGACGACCGGCTGCACCTGAAGTACCTGCTGACCGCCGCGTCGCTCGCGGAAAAGGCGCAGACCGGCGCGACCGACGTCAACAAGTTCTACGGCAAGCGTGCCCCCAATTTCCTCAGGGGGATCGCATGAGCGCCGGCACGCGGCAGGTGGTCGCGGTGGTGATGCTGTGCCATTTCATCGCCGCGTTTGCGGCGCTGGGCATGCCGCCGTTCTTCGCGCTGATCCTGCAGCGCTCGCTGCACAACGACGTGCCCTGGCTCGCCGGCGCGTTCTACGTGGTGCCAACGCTGCTGGCGGCGATCTCGGCGCCATGGTGGGGCCGGCTCGCGGACCGCTTCGGCAAGAAGCCATTGCTGATGCGCGCGCAGCTGGGGCTGGCGGCAAGCTTCCTGCTCGCCAGCTACGCGACCAGCTCGTTTGCGTTCCTGGCGGCGCTGGTGCTGCAAGGCGTGCTGGGCGGCACCTTCTCGGCCTCCAACGCCTACCTGGCCACGGTCGCCAGCGGCACCACGCTGACGCGCAGCCTGACGGCGATGCAGTGGTCGGCGCGCGCCGCGCTGGTGGCGGCGCCGGCCTGCCTGGGCCTGTGGATGGGCGCTGAATCGCCGATCGTGCTGTACCGCTGGCTGGCGCTGCTGCCGCTGGCCGCCGCGGCGCTGATCGCGTGGCTGCCCGCAGGCGATGCCAGCGGCGCGGCC
>JABFVP010000486.1 GCA_013362725.1 Cupriavidus sp. | reverse complement strand
AGAGACCTGGTTGTCGCGGATGCCGAGGCAAAACATGCTGCCCACCTCGCACTCGAAGTCTTCTTCGGCGATGACCAGCACCGGGCGCCCGGTCAGCTCGGCCGACAGGCGCTTGCGGCGCGGTTCGTTCATGGTGCCTACGTACAGCGCGTCGCACGCCGGGTACAGCATGTCGGCCAGCACGTCGACCTGGCGGGTCTGCACGGTGCGGCCATTGGCGAGCGTGCCGGCGTCATTCAACCGGGCCGCATAGCGGCTGGCGTGATCGACGCACAGCCGCACGGGATCGCGCTCCACCGGCCAGCGCGCGTAGCCGAGCAGGCTGATGACCACGCGCGCGACTAGGTCGGCCCGCTGCGGGGCGGGCTGCGCGGTGACCGCGGGCGGCAGCATGGCCGGCAGCACTGCCAGCGTCACCAGCAGCAGCGCGGTCAGGCCGCGGCGCGGCAGCGGTCGTGCACGGGCGGCGGGCGGGGTCGGCGGGGGGCTGGCTGGGGCAAGCGCCATGGTCTGGAACGAAGGGGCGGGGCGGCCGGTTGCGGTGTTGCGGTCTGGCCGCGCGTATTGTCTGGGGCCGGGTTCCGGGCGGTCAAGCGGTCGGCCTTGCGGTGGATCGGGCGAAACGGGCGGAACGAGCGGGATTCTGCGGAAACCGGCTCGTTGCGCGGCGTGATACGAAATGTTTATCGGCCCCGCTGTTGTTTTCCTGAACCCCGCCGTGACCGCTGTTGCGCGCATGCCAGGTTTGCCGTGGCGGACACAACACTTAGAATGTGGCCATCGCCTCAACTCGTCAAACTTGCACCCTGCCGCCCATGATCGCCGATCCTCTTCTCCGCTTGCTGCACCTGACCGGCGTCGCGGTCTGGGTCGGCGGCATGTTCTTCGCCTACCTATGCCTGCGGCCGGTGGCCGGCAGCCTGCTGGAGCCGCCGTCGCGGCTGCGCCTGTGGCGCGGCGTGTTCGCCCGCTTCTTCCCGTGGGTGTGGGCGTCGGTGGGCGCGATACTGCTGAGCGGTGGCGCGATGATGGCGGCAACGGGCATGGCGGCCGCACCACGCAACTGGCACCTGATGCTGGGCATCGGCGTCGTCATGGCCGGCATTTTTTGCTACGTCTGGTTCGGCCCCTGCCGGGTGCTGGGCCGGGCCGTCGATGCGCAGGACTGGCCAGCCGCCGGTGCCGCGCTGAACCGCATCCGGCAGGCGGTAGGGACCAACCTCGTACTGGGGCTGGTCAATATCGCCGTGGCGACGCTGGGTCGCTGGCTTGCCTGAGCGCAACCGCGTCGGCTCGTCTTGTCACAACCACGCAAACGGAGAGCTGCTATGCGCGTCCTCGCATGTGTTGCCGTCGCCGGCCTCGCCGCGGCGGTCATCCCCGCCGCCGCCGCGGAAAATGGCGGCCTGAGCGCCGACTATCAGCGCTGCATGGGCAAGGCCGTGTCGACCGCCGACACGCTCAACTGCGCCGCGCTGGAGTCGCGGGTCCAGGATACGGCGTTGAACAGCGCTTACCAGTCGCTGCTGCGGCGGCTGGAGGCACCGCGCACCGGGCAGTTGCGGGTGGCGCAGCGAGCCTGGCTCGAGTACCGCCAGGCCAATTGCGCTTATGTCTCCGATCCGGCCGGTGGCAGCGCGGCGCGCGTGGCCGGCGCGTCCTGCATGCTGGAGATGACCGCCGCGCGCGTGCGCGAATTGCGCGCCTTTGCCACCGAGGCCACCGGCCGGTGAGCTGGCGGGCCTTGTGCTAGAGTTGCCTGACCCCTGTGCTGCGGCACGTCTCAACCGGAGATGGATCATGGCAACCGAATCGCGCCACAACCTCAAGGCTTTCGTGCAGACCGCACCCCAGTCGGGGCGCTATGTGTGGGTCATCGCGCTGGTGGATTTCAGCGCGCAGCAGGTCAGGCGCGCGATCGTGTCGGACGATACCTTCACCACCTCCGATGCCGCGCGCGTTGCCGGCGAGGCACAGCTCAAGGCGATGGCCGAAGATCACTAGTAGCCCGTGCGCGCAAGCCGGACTTGCACGGGCGTGTTGCGCGCCGGCATCCGTAGCCGGCCCGGATCGAATCTTGTCTTGCCGGCGTGCCACCGCGCACTAGACTATGGGCATGATCCTCCACAAGAAAGGACTCCCATGACGGATAGCGCGCTGCGCCCGGCCAGGGCCCTGCTGCTGGCCGCGTTGCTCGGTTCGGGCCTGACCCTCAGTGCGGGGTCGCTGGCCCAGGTCTCGGTCAATATCGCCATTGGCGTGCCGCCGCCGGCGCCGATCTACGAGGCTGTGCCTGCGCCGCGCGCCGGCTACGTCTGGATGCCGGGCTACTGGGACTGGGATGAGCCGCACCGCAAGCATGCCTGGAAGAAGGGCCGCTGGGAGCGCGAGCGGCCGGGCTATGTCTATGAGTCGCCGCGCTGGATCCAGTCGCGCGACGGTTGGGTGCTGGTGCCGGGCCGCTGGGACCAGGGCGGGTACAGGGACAAGGGCAACGGCAATCAAAGCCGCGGCAACAAGAGCGGCCATTGCCCGCCCGGCCACGCCAAGAAGGGCGAGTGCTGAGCGCGCTGCCAGGCGTCGCGCGGTGACGCCGGACACCCCTGCCATGCTACGATCCCGGCCATGACAACCGCGCCCGCGCGGCGCATCGGCAGCGGATTCCGGAGGTAGCGATGGCAAGGCACGTCTTCACGCGCACGCAGTATCTCGACATCCTCAACGACAGCCTGCGCAAGCATCCCGGCTGGCAACCGGGCATGGCCTTTGTGTTCCTGCCGCCCGGCGCCGATGCCAGCCAGGCGACGGCGGTGGGCTGCACCGGCCCGATGGATGCGATACCGGTCTATGCTGAAATCCAGCGGGTGGCGGCCGAACTGATCGAAGTCAGCGACGAATAAGTCCAGCAACGGACCCCGCCACCCGAGCGCCGGCCGGCGCGTCACGGGGATGCGTACAATACCGCCCTCTACAGACTTTCGGATATTGCCGTGAAGAAAACGGACCTGGAAAAGAACAAGGGCCTGAAGATCGCCAACAGCCTGAAGCAGGCGGCGTCAGCGCGGGGCGGCATTCCCGGCGCCGCGCAGCGCCCGGACCGGCGCGAACAGCGCCGGCTGGACCAGGAGCAGGGTCTGGTGCCGTTCGCGTGCAAGCTGGATGGCGCGCTGGTGAAGCGCCTGCAGGCGCTGGCCGCCGATCACCCGGGCGGCATGACCGGGTTGCTCAATGAAGTACTGGCCGGCGCGCTGCCGCCGGAACCGGGCCAGCCCTGAGCGCCGCGCGGCGGCCGTGCCGCCGCTGGGCGCGGGGCTGTTTCAGTCCTCTTCCTCTTCGTCGAGGAACTCGCGGCGCAGCATCCAGTTGGCGATGGCTTCGTCGCAGATGCGCTTGAATTTCTGCTTGTCCGGCATCTTGTCGAACAGCTGGAAGTTGACCAGCGCCATGCCGGCATCGGTGATGTAGAACATGCGGCTCGGGTCGTCATCGTGGACGATGCGGCCGTCGATGGCGTCTTCTTCGCTTTCGGCGGGCATGTCTTCCAGCTCGACCACGCGGCAGGTGAAGCGCGGGCTGCGGGTGTGGGTCAGGTACTCGAATTCGTCGTGCATGACCTCGCCGCCCTTGCCCGCGATCACGGCGAAGCCCCAGATAAAGCGGGGCATCGGCAGATCGGACAGATCTTCAATCTCGTCCATGGTGTTCTCCCTGATTCAATTCCCGCATTATCGCCCGGAACGCCACGGCTTCAAAAGATGGCGCAGCACGGCCGTGCCGCTGCCGTGCCCGTTACGGCGCGGCTTGGCAGTTGGCCAGCACCGGCGCGGCGCGTTCCGCCTGCATCAGGTCGCGCAGCGTGCCGGACTCGCCCTTGGTCCACCATTCGTAGCGGCCGCCCACGTAGCGCGCGCCGGACGCCGCCACCGTGCTGACCGCCAGCACCGGCTTGCCTTCGATGCGGAACACCGCGGCATGGTTGTCGGGGCTGTTGAAATAGCGCACCGACAGCGTCCTGCCGCCGTCGCACTGGTAGCGCTGGGTGCGCACTTCGGGAAAGCGCACGCCGTCGATGCCCGGCGCACCAGCCGCCTGGGCCGTGGCGCTGGCACAGAGCAAGGCGAGCACGGCAGCGGTGCGGGTCCGCGACGGGATCAAGAGACTGGACATGGCGTAGGTCTGTTCGAAGGTTGGGGGATGGGGCCGGATCGAGGCGGCGCCGCTGCGCCGGGCGATCAGCCAAGCATGTAGCCGGCGGCGAGCGCGCGGAAGCTCTCCACCTCGCGCGCCTGCCAGGCTTCATCCTCGGCAAGTTCTTCGGCCAGGATCGCGGCCACCGCCGGCGCTGCGTCGACGGCCGCGCGCGCGTCGAGGAACAACGCGCGGTTGCGGCGCGCCAGCACGTCCTCGACCCGGCGCGCCAGTTCATGCCGCGCGGCAAAGCGCACATGGGCTTCGGTCAGGCCCGAGGCGCCGGCGAGCATGCGGTCGTGCCCCGGCAGCGCGCGCAGCAGGCCCAGCTCGTTACCGTAGTAGCGGTCCGGCGACCCCGAATCCGGCGGCGGCAGGTCGGCCGGCAACCCGGCGGCGCCGTGCAGCGGCAGCTCCGCGGTCACGCACGGCGCGGCGCGCACCATCTGGCGCTGGATCGCGGTCTCGATCACGTCTTCGGCCATCTTGCGGTAGGTGGTCCATTTGCCGCCGGTGACGGTGATCAACCCGGCCCTCGACACCAGGATCGTATGCTCGCGCGACAGCGACGCGGTCGAGGCCTCGCCGGTGGCCCGCACCAGCGGCCGCAGGCCGGCCCAGACGCTGGTGACGTCGGCGCGCGTGGGGTCCTTGGCCAGGTAGCGCGACGCCGTTTCCAGGATGAAATCGACATCGTCGGCGCCGGCGTCGGGCTCCAGCGGCAGGTCGCGGCGCGGCGTGTCGGTGGTGCCGACGATGGTATGGCCGTTCCACGGCACCACGAACAGCACCCGCCCGTCGTCGGTCTTGGGGATCAGGATGGCGCGGTCGCCCGGCAGGAAGCTGCGCGGCAGCGTCAGGTGCACGCCCTGGCTGGGCGCGACCAAGGTGCGCGCATGCCCGTCTTCCATCTGGCGGATGGCATCGACCCACACGCCGGTGGCATTGATCACGCAGTCGGCGCGCAGCCGGAAGGTGGCGCCGCCGAGCACATCCTGCACCGTCACGCCGCTGATCACGCCGCCTTGCTGGCTCAGCCCGGTCGCGCGCATGTAGTTGAGCGCGGTGCCGCCTACGTCGAACAGGGTCCGCATCAGTGCCACCGCCAGCCGCGCATCGTCGAACTGGCCGTCGAAATAAAGGTTGCCACCGCGCAGCGGGCGCCCGCCGACGTGTTCGGCCAGGTTGGGCGCGGCGGCCAGCACCTCGCTGTGGTTCAGCCAGCGGCTGCCCGACAGGTTGAGGTTGCCGGCGAGCATGTCATAGAGCTTGAGGCCGATGCCGTAGAAGGGCTGGTCGAACATCTGGTAGGCCGGCACCACGAAGCCCAGCGGCCATACCAGGTGCGGCGCGTTGCGCGCCAGCAGGCCGCGCTCGTGCAGCGCCTCGCGCACCAGGCCGATATTGCCCTGCGCCAGGTAGCGCACGCCGCCATGCACCAGCTTGGTGGCCTTGCTCGAGGTGCCCTTGGCAAAGTCGGCGGCTTCGACCAGCAGCGTGCGGTAGCCGCGCGAGGCGGCATCGACCGCCGTGCCCAGGCCGGTGGCGCCGCCGCCGATGACGATCACGTCCCAGCGCGGCTCGCGCTCCAGGGTGGCGAGCAGGGCGGCGCGGCCGGGCGGCTGGATCGGGGTGGGAAGGCTGTGCATGACGCTGGTGTGTGGTGTTTGCTGGCTTAGGTGTCGGGGTTGTCCGCGCGTGGCACGGAACGGGTTTGAGCGGCCGGCGTCAGCCGTGTTCTGCGCCGGCGCCGTCCTCGCGCGCCCAGTCGCGCGCGCGCTCGACCGCGCGATGCCAGCGCGCCAGCCGGTGGCCGCGCTCATCGGCCGACAGCTTGGGCTCGAAGCGCCGCTCCACCTGCCATTGCTGCGCGATCTGCACCGGGTCGCTCCAGTAGCCGGTGGCCAGGCCCGCCAGGTAGGCGGCGCCCAGCGCGGTGGTCTCGGTCACGCGCGGCCGTACCACAGGGGTGCCGAGCAGGTCGGCCTGCATCTGCATCAGCAGGTCGCTGCGCGAGGCGCCGCCGTCCACGCGCAGCTCGGCCAGCGCGATG
>JABFVP010000064.1 GCA_013362725.1 Cupriavidus sp. | reverse complement strand
ACGTGCTCGGCCACGTAGGACAGGATCAGGTTGGTGGAGATCGGCGCCACCTGGAACAGGCGGGTCTCGCGGAACTTGCGCTCGATGTCGTATTCGGCGGCGAAGCCGAAGCCGCCGTGCGTCTGCAGGCAGACGTTGGCGGCTTCCCACGAGGCATCGGCGGCCAGCAGCTTGGCGATATTGGCTTCCTTGCCGCACGGCCGGCCGGCGTCGAACAGCCGCGCGGCCTTGTAGCGCATCAGGCTGGCGGCCTCGACGTTGACGTAGGCGCGCGCTATCGGGAACTGCACGGCCTGGTTCTGGCCGATCGGGCGGTCGAACACGATGCGGTCGCGCGCGTAGTTGCTGGCGCGCTCGACGAACCAGTAGCCGTCGCCGATGCACTCGGCGGCGATCAGGATGCGCTCGGCGTTGAGGCCGTCGAGGATGTACTTCAGGCCCTTGCCTTCCTCGCCAATCAGGTTTTCGGCGGGGACTTCGAGGTTGTCGAAGAACAGCTCGTTGGTCTCGTGGTTGACCATGTTGCGGATCGGCTTGACCGTCAGGCCCTTGCCGATGGCATCGCGCAGGTCGACCACGAATACCGACAGGCCGTCCGACCTGCGCCTGACCTGGTCCAGCGGCGTGGTGCGCGCCAGCAGCAGCATCAGGTCGGAGTGCTGCACGCGCGAAATCCACACCTTCTGGCCATTGACCAGATACTTGTCGCCCTGGCGCACCGCGGTGGTCTTCAGCTTGGTGGTGTCGGTGCCGGTGCTGGGCTCGGTCACGGCCATCGACTGCATGCGCAGCTCGCCCGAGGCGATGGCCGGCAGCCAGCGCTGCTTCTGTGCGTCGGAACCATGGCGCAGCAGGCAGCCCATCACGTACATCTGCCCGTGGCAGGCGCCGGAGTTGCCGCCGCTGCGGTTGATTTCCTCCATGATGACGGAAGCCGCGGTCAACGACAGCCCGGAGCCGCCATAGGCTTCCGGAATCAGCGCCGACAGCCAGCCGGCCTGCGTCAGCGCCTGGACAAAGCTCTCGGGAAAGGCTTCCTGCTCTTCCACCCGTTGCCAGTACGCCGAATCGAAGCCCGCGCACAGGTCGCGCACCGCCTCGCGGATTTCGGGGTACAGCTGGTCGGGATCCTGGTCTGCGTGCATGGTCGCCGGGTCGATTGGAACTGGAGGCCATTATTCCCGAGCCCCCTGCACGCCGAAATTCGGATTTGCGAAAGAGCGGCTTAGGAGCGGCTTAGGTGGGCAGCAAGCGTCGCAGCGAAGTCAGCGCCACCATGCAAGACGCCCGGCGAACCGGGCGTGCAGGTCTGGCGCGCGGGGCGCCGGTGGGGGTGGCCGGTGCCGCGGCACCGCCGGTCAGTGGACGAAGAGCCAGATCAGGATCAGGACAAAGGCCGGAACACCAAGTAGCCAGGCGAGGATATAGGGCATGGTGCAACTCCATCTAGGACAGTGACTGGTGATTCCAATATAGGAATGCCGCGTTCGCGGGACTGTCGGGAAGCTTCCGCTTGCCTTGTAGGACGTCGCCGCACACGAGGACGCCCGCGCGGTGTGGCGGGCGAGTGGTGCCGCGGGCCAGGTGTGCCGTGCTACGCTCGGGAGCATCCCAAGTCTCCGGAGGTTGGCGATGGAGTCGGTCTGGACCGAGATCTTCCGTACCTTGCGCGCGGAATTTGCCGATGTGCCGGACGCGGCCGAGGCGACCCGCATCCTGGTGCGGCTGACCATGGCGGTGCTGCTCGGCGGCCTGATCGGCTATGAGCGCGAGTCCTCGGGCAAGGCGGCGGGGCTGCGCACCCATATGCTGGTGGCGCTGGGCTCGGCGCTGTTCGTGCTGGTGCCGCTGCAGGCCGGCGTGCCGCTGGCCGACATGAGCCGCGTGCTGCAGGGGCTGATCGCCGGCATAGGCTTCCTCGGCGCGGGTGCCATCCTCAAGCAGAATGACGAGGCCCATATCAAGGGCCTGACCACCGCGGCCAGCATCTGGATGGTGGCGGCCATCGGCGTCGCCGCCGGGCTCGGGCGCGACACCACGGCGGTGATCGCGACGGTGTTCACGCTGGTGATCCTGCAGATCCTGAAGCGCTGGAAGTAGCGTCGCCGCACCACGGACCGGTGCGCGGGTCTGTGCCCTTGCGCGCCGATCTCCGCCTGTCCCCCGGCGTTCGTGCGGCCAACGCGCGCCGAATGCGCGCCAGCGCACACAGCCGGGATCTTGCGCGCCCTATGCTGTGGCACAGGTCGCGCCGAGAAGCCAGGGCGCCGCCGACGCAGCAGAGGGGAGGTTGGCATGCATGCATCAATCCGTGACGACGCGGCGCTGGCCGCATTCGTGGGGCCGCGATTTCCGTACTACGGCGAGCGCTGGTCGGTGGCCGAGACCCACGGCGGCATCTCGTGGAACTGGGCGGCGTGCCTGCTGGGCCCGTTCTGGATGGCGTACCGGCGCATGTACTGGCAGGTGGGCGTGTATGCGCTGATCGTCGGCACCGAGCCGTTGCTGCACGCATGGTTCGGCCTGCAGCTGCCGATGGCGGGCCGGCCGCTGCTGTACGCAATGGCGCTGCTGCTGGGGCTGTACGGCAACGAGCTGTACCGCTGGCACGCCCAGGCCACCATCCGCCATGTGCGCGAGTACCACTACTCGCCCGAACTGGTAACCGATTCGCTGGAGCGCCGCGGCCGCACCAGCTGGCTTGGCGTATTTGCCATGGGTGTGCTGCTGCTGGTGATGGTGGTGTCGCTGCGTCCGCTGGCGGCGCTGATGGTGCAGGGCGGTGCGCCGGGCGCCGGCTGAAACACTGAAACCCGCGCGCCGCGCTACACGGGCTCGCGCGCGGCGTCGACCAGGTACTGGATCAGGGTTTCGGCGAACTGCGGCAGCTCGCGCCCCGGCCGGCGCACCAGGCGCAGCTCGCGCCGCGCCCATTCGTCTTCCAGCGGGATAAAGCGCAGCACCTTGCGGCTGGCATAGCGGCGCGCGCAGCTGTTGGGCACGATGGCGATGCCGGCGCCGGCCTCGACCATGCGGCAGACCGCATCGAAGCTGCCCACCTGGATCCGCAGGCTGATGCGCTTGCCCATGCCGGCGGCGATGCGGTCGAGGAAGGACTGGATCGCGCTGAACTGGTTCAGGCCGACAAAGCGGCAGGTATCGAGCAGGTCGGCGAAATGCAGCCGCTTGAAGGTCGGCAGCGGATGGTTGACCGGTGCGATCACGATCAGCGCGTCGCTGCACAGGTGCATCGCATCCAGGTCCTGGGTGGCGACCTCGCCGGCGACGATGCCGAGGTCGGCCGCGCCGGCGCTGATCGCCGACACGATCTCCTGCGACAGGTGCTCTTCCAGTTCGATGTCCACGTCCGGGTTCTCGCTGAGGAAGCGCGACACGCCGGTGGCGAGGAACGAGTTGGTAGCGGTAGTGTTCGCCAGCAGCCGCACGCGCCCCTTCACGCCCTTGGCATACGGCCGCAGGTCGGCGTGCAGGCATTCGAGTTCGCGGAAGACCTCGCGCGCATGGCGCAGCAGCGCATCGCCCGCCGGCGTGAGCCGCACGCCCTTGACCTGACGGATCAGCAATTGTGTCTGGAACGCCTCTTCCAGCTGCTTGATGCGCGTGCTCGCGGCGGGCAGCGACAGAAAGCTGCGCTCGGCGGCACGGGTCAGGTTCTCCGTCTCGCCGACATTCAGGAAGAGGCGGAGGTCGGTCAGGTCGTAATGCATGGCTTCTGTCAGGCCAAAGGCCAGTTTTGTGATTCGTGAATTCCAAAGGGTCGGGCGTCAATTTATCGTATCCGCTGCGGCGTGGACATCCGGATTGACCGCAGCGGCGGGCGCTGCCCGCTGCGCGGAGGCTGTTTCACCGGGTTTGCGGTCGGTGACCGCACAAAAAGTATTCAGAGGTCGAGTTCAGAGGAGACATGCAATGAGCGGTTTGATGGCAGGCAAGGTTGCGCTGGTGACGGGCGCCGGGGGTGGGATCGGGCGCGGCATCGCGCTGGCCATGGCGGCCGCCGGTGCCAGGGTGGTGGTCAATGACCTGGGCGTGTCGATGACCGGCGAGGGCGGCGACGCCGGCCCCGCGCAACGCGTGGTCGAGGAAATCCGCGCCGCCGGTGGCGAGGCCGTGGCCAGCACCGACAGCGTGTCGACCTGGGCCGGCGCCAACGCCATCGTGCAATGCGCGCTCGACAACTTCGGCCGCATCGACGCGGTGGTCAACAACGCCGGCAACCTGCGCGACCGCATGTTCTTCAAGATGAATGAGGAAGAATGGCGCTCGGTGATCGACGTGCACCTGAACGGCACCTTCTTCGTCAGCCGCGCCGCGGCCAACTACTTCAAGGACCAGGAGAGCGGCGCCTACGTGCACATGACCTCGACCTCGGGCCTGATCGGCAACCTGGGCCAGGCCAACTATTCGGCGGCCAAGCTGGGCATCGCCGCGCTGTCGAAGTCGATCGCGCTCGACATGCAGCGCTTCAACGTGCGCTCGAACTGCATCGCGCCGTTCGCGTGGAGCCGCATGACCAGCTCGATCCCGGCCGAAACCCCGGAAGAAAAGGCACGCGTGGCCAAGCTGCAGAAGATGGAAGCCGGCAAGATCGGCCCGGTCGCGGTCTACCTGGCGAGCCCGGCGGCGAGCGAGGTCAACGGCCAGATCTTCGCGGTGCGCGCCAACGAGATCATCCTGATGAGCCAGCCGCGTCCGGTGCGCTCGGTCCATATGAGCGAGGGCTGGACGCCGGAGTCGGTGGGCGAGGTCGCCATGCCGGCGATGCGCAGCAGCTTCTTCAAGCTGGAGCGCTCGCCCGACGTGATCAGCTGGGACCCGATCTGATGACGGGCGGCCAAGCCCCGGCGCGCGGCGCGCTTGCCGGCGTGCGCGTGCTGGACCTGTCGCGCATCCTGGCCGGCCCGTGGTGCGCGCAGAACCTGGCGGACCTCGGCGCCGAGGTGATCAAGGTCGAGCGTCCCGGCGCCGGCGACGATACCCGTTCCTGGGGGCCGCCGTGGCTGCCGGGCGCTGACGGGCAGCCGTCGCGCGACGCCACCTACTTTGCCGGCGCCAACCGCGGCAAGCAGTCGGTCACGCTCGATATCGCCAGCCCGCAGGGGCAGCAGATCGTGCGCGAGCTGGCCGCGCAGTCGCAGATCGTGCTGGAGAACTACAAGGTCGGCGACCTGAAACGCTACGGGCTTGACTATGACAGCCTGAAGGCGGTCAACCCGGCGCTGGTCTACTGTTCGATCACGGGCTATGGCCAGACCGGGCCGAGCGCGCACAAGCCAGGCTACGACTTTATCTTCCAGGGCCTGGGCGGCCTGATGAGCGTCACCGGCGAGCGCGACGACTTGCCTGGCGGCGGGCCGCAGAAGGTGGGCGTGGCGGTGGTCGACATGCTGACCGGCATGTACGCCACCGTGGCCGTGCTGGCCGCGCTGCGCCATGCCGAACGCACCGGCGAGGGCCAGCATATCGACATGGCGCTGCTCGACGCGGTGGTGGCGGTCGGCGCCACCCCCATCATCGCGCAGCGCGTCACCGGACAGGCCATGCCGCGCTACGGCAACGCGCACGCCAACATGGTGCCCTACCATGTGTTCGCCACCGCCGACGGCTACATGATCGTCGCGGCCGGCAACGACGGGCAGTGGCAGGCGTATTGCCGCGGCGTCGGGCGGCCCGACCTGGCCGCCGACGAGCGCTTCGCCACCGGGCCCGGCCGCATCATCCACCGCGACACGCTGGTGCCGCTGCTCGAGGCGCATATGCGCACGCAGCCGACCGCGCACTGGGTGCAGGCGCTGGAAGCGCAGGGCATTCCGTGCGGGCCGATCAACGACTACGGCCAGGTGCTGGAGGATCCGCAGGTGCGGCATCGCGAGCTGCAGGTTGATCTGGTGCGCGACGACGGTAGCCTGTGCCCGACGGTCAAGAGCCCGCTGCGGTTGTCGGCCACCCCGGTGCGATACGATGCGCCGCCGCCGCGGCTGGGGCAGCATACGGAGGAGGTGTTGGAGAGGGTGTTGGGTTTGTCGGGGGAACGCATCGCTCGTATGCGCGAGCAGGGCGTAATTTGAGGCGATTGATTGGACTGTCGTGCTTGGCGGGCGTGGCTGTTTCGCCGGCGTAGCCGGCGACCTACTTCTTGGCCCAGCGCCAAGAAGTAGGCAAGAAGCGCGTCGCCTATGCGGCTGGCAATCAATTCCACGGCGTTGGTGGTTCGGGCGGTGGTGCT
>JABFVP010000312.1 GCA_013362725.1 Cupriavidus sp. | reverse complement strand
ACCGGCGCCACCGGCGGCGCGCCGTGGGCTTCGCCCGCCGGCAGGTTGCGCCATTCGGGGCGATGCAGGCCGCGCGCCGGCCGGCCTTCGACAAAGCTGCGCGCCGGCATGCCGGTGATCGCGCCGGGCACGTTGCGGTTGGCGTAAGGCGGCGGGCGGCGGTCGCCCATCACGAAGTTGTTGACCGTGACCCGGTTGATGCGGGCGACGTAGGTCGGGCTGGCGCGATAGACCGGCCGGTAGGCGTCGCGCGGTCCCAGCGGATACCAGGCCACGCCCGGTCCGCTGCCGACACGCACGCTCCAGCTGGGTCCGGCGGCGCCGACGAAGGCGACCAGCGCCGGGGCATAGCATGGGCGCACGCGCGGGCCGGGGACCCAGCCCCAGCGCGAGCCCACATAGGCCCAGCGGCCATAGTGCGACGGCGCGAAGCCCCACGGCGCGTCGTCGATCCAGGTCCAGCCCCATGGCGCGATCCAGGCCCAGTGGCCGGCGCTGTACGGCACCCATGCCGCGCTGACCACGCGCGGGAACCAGATCGCGCCGTAGCCCGGGTCTTCCTGCCAGTCGCCATAGCCGTCCAGCGCGGCGTAGCCCGGCATCTCGCGCGGCACATAGCGCGCCGATGGCGAAGCGTCCTCGCGCGCGTCGCGCGCCGCGGTCCAGCGGTCGAACGCGTCTTCGGGGACCGCCCCGCCGCCGGCATCGGCGAGGTCGGTGCCGGCAAAACGCATGCGGTCGCCGCGCTGCAGCTCGATGGTGCGGCTGTCGCCGTAGACCGCTGCGCTGCCATGGCGCATGGTGACGGTGGTGGTGCTGCCGTCGGGCGCCACGTCCAGCCGGTAGTCGCCGGGCTCACGCGGCACGAAGGCGAGGTTGGGGGTATCGACCTCGACGGTCTGACCCGGCGGCAACGCGCGCACGCGCACCTGCAGCGTGCCCTGGGTCAGCTTGACCTGGGTGGTGCTGTCGTCCAGGTTCAGAATGCTGGCGGCGGTGGCGCCGCCCATGCGCAGCGCCACCGTGCCGGCGTGCAGTTCGGCGCGTCCGCCAGGCTCCAGCCACAGCCGGTCGCCGGTGGTGACCGGCCGGTTCAGCCCGGCCGCGGTCCAGGCGTCCGAGCCGGCGGGCGCAAAGCCGAGGCTGCCGTCGACCGCGGTCAGCGTGGCGATGCGCGAGGATGGATCGACCTGCTGCTGCGCGGCGTCGGCCACCGGGGCATCGAGGTAGGGTTCGCCCGGCGCGGCGGGTACCTGCGCCAGTGCAGCAGCCGCCACTGCAAGACCGGCTGCGGCCGCCAGCGCGGTCAGCGCCAGCCGGCCGCCAGGGCGGCCCGGATAGCGGCCAGCGGATTGGAAAGGATCAGACATGGAAGGGCAGGAGCGGGACCCGGCATGGGGTCGGCGGGCAGGCCGGCCCACGCCGGCGGCCACCCTATTGTCACCATACATGGCCGCGCATGCGGTGGCGCGTTCGGTGCGGCACAGTTTGTAAGCTCGTATTTCGCCAGACGCGGGTGCCAGGCGGCCCGGCCGGTGTGCGCGGCAGGCTGCGGGCGGGCCGGCGGGCGGCATCGCCATAGCGAAGGCCGGTTGGCCGTCAAAGGTGGAAACAACTTCTGTGCGGCGGACAGTCGGGCCCGGGCCGGATGCCGCTCAGCCGCCCGATTGCTGGCGCAGCATCTCGGTCAGCCGCTCGGCCGGCATCGGGCGCCCGTACAGGTAGCCCTGCGCCTCATGGCAGCCATTGGCCAGAAGGAAATCGCGCTGTTCGGGGGTTTCCACGCCTTCGGCCACCACGCCGATGTGCAGGCTGGCGCCCACATTGATCACCGAGCGCACGATCGCCGCGTCGACCGGGTCTTCGGTCACGTTGCGGATAAAGGACTGGTCGATCTTGAGCCGGTCCACCGGGAACGACTTGAGGAAGCTGAGCGAGGCATAGCCCGTGCCGAAGTCATCGCAGGTCAGCGTGATGCCGTCGCGGCGCAGCGCCTGCAGCTGGTCCGAGACCTCGTCGCCCTGCTGCAGCGCGATGGTCTCGGTGATCTCGATCTCGAGACAGTCGGGCGCCAGCTCCAGCGCCCGCAGTACGTGTCGGACCTCGGTCAGCAGCCGGCTTTCGGACAGCTGGGCCGCGAACAGGTTGATCGCCACGCGCGGCGGCCGAGGAAACGCCAGCGCCCAGGCACGGGCCTGGGCGCACGCAGTCTGCAGCAGCCACATGCCGACATCGCTGGCGATGCTGCTGCCGGCCAGCGCGTCGATGAAGGCGGCCGGCGACAGCAGCCCGCGGGTGGGATGGCGCCAGCGCATCAGTGCCTCGGCGCCGTGGACGCGGCCGTCGCGCAGGTCGACCTGCGGCTGGTACAGCAGCTCGAACTGGCGCTGGGCATAGGCTTCGTGCAGGGCCTGCACCAGCGACAGCCGCGTGGTCACGTCGGAACGCATCTGCGGCTTGAAGAAGCGGATGGTGCGGCCGCCGTCGTGCTTGGCCCGCGCCAGTGCCAGGCTGGCCGCCGCCAGCATGTCCGAGGCCTGTTCGCCGGCCGCGGGCGCGACGCACGCGCCGATGCTGGCCAGCACGTGATGGCGGCGCCCGGCATGTTCGTGGGGAGAGGACAGCATCGACAGGATCGCGGCGCTGACGTGGCGCACCAGCGTGGGATCGGCGATGGAGGGCAGCAGCACGCCGAATTCGTCGCTGCCGATGCGGCCAATCACGGCGTCGCGGGGCGAGGCATCGCGCAGGCGGCGGGCCACGCGCTGCAGGATGATGTCGCCTTCGGCATGGCCGTGCATGTCGTTGAAGGCGCGGAAGTCGTCAATGCCGATCAGCAGCAATGCGCAGCGCGGCACAGCCTCGCTATGCAGGCGTGCCTCCAGCCGCTTCAGAAAGCCCTGGCGATTGTCAACGCCGGTCAGCGGATCGAGATCCGAGCCTGGCGAGGCGCCAGCCGACTTCGCCCCCGACTTGGCCACCATCCCTGCCCCATCTGTAATTGTCGACATTGTTACCCGCTAGCAATTTAGCAAGTGTGACGAAAACTTGGAAAAAATCAAGCAGTTCCGATACACGCCAAAACCCCTAGGCGCCGGCGCAACGCCGGCACTGCTGCGATCCAGCCGCGCGTTGAATCGGGCGGCCGCATACAGTACCCTACCGCGCATCGGGGGCGCCCCCTGCCCGCCGCACGGTCCCGTTCCGCCTTCGCGGCCCGCCTTGCCGGCACCGGCCGTGCGCTGAACAAGAACAATCACCGGGATTTCACCGTGAATGAATGGACCATCCGCACGCGCATCCTGGCAAGCTTTTCGCTGATCCTGCTGGTCATGGCACTGATGGGCGTGGTCGCCTATACCCGCCTGCTGGCGATCGAGCGCGAAACCGCGCTGATGCTGCATGACGCGCTGCCGGGGCTGAACCACAGCACCGGCATCCGCGGCATCTGGGGCGAGCGCTATGTGCTGGCCTGGCAAACCGTCAACGCCACCGACCAGGCCGAGCGCCAGCGCTTCCAGCAGGTAGCGCGTGAAGTGGCAGGCCGCCTCGACAAGCTGGAGCAGCAATACGAAAGCACCATCACGCGAGAGGAAGACCGGACCGCCTTTCAGGCCTATCGCGACACGCGCGCGCGCTTCGACCAGGCGAGCCGGGTCCTGTCGGGCCAGGCCGAGTGGAACGGCGCCGCCGCCGCGACGGCGTTGCGCGGCGAGGCCCATGACCGCTGGCTCGACGCGCGCAAGGCGACCCAGCGCCTGGTGGACGACAACAGCGCGGTCAGCGCGCGCTCCGCGCAGGGCATCGACAATGCCGTCAATGCCGCCAAGCTCGGCATCGAAGCGGCGCTGATCGTGGCGGTGGTGGTGGCGCTGGTCTGCGGCTACCTGCTGCTGCGCGCCATCACCGTGCCGATGCAGTCGATCGTCGGCCTGCTGGCCGGCATCCGCGGCGGCGACCTGCGCCTGCGCATGGCGCTGCGGCGCAAGGATGAATTCCTGGAAGTGGAAGAAGGCTTCAACCAGATGACCGGCGAGCTGACCTCGCTGGTGGGCCAGGCCCAGCGCACCGCGATTCAGGTCACCACTTCGGTCAACGAGATCGCCGCCACCGCGCGCCAGCAGCAGGCCACCGCCACCGAAACCGCCGCGACCACCACACAGATCGGCGCGACCTCGCGCGAGATCTCGGCCACCGCGCGCGACCTGGTGCGCACTATCCACGAAGTCTCGAGCGCCGCCGAACAGGCCGCGGGGCTGGCCGGCACCGGGCAGGTCGGGCTGTCGCGCATGGAAGGCACCATGCAGCATGTGATGGATGCCGCCGGCTCGGTCAACGCCAAGCTGGCCACGCTCAATGAGAAGGCCGGCAATATCAACCAGGTAGTGACCACCATCGCCAAGGTGGCCGATCAGACCAACCTGCTGTCGCTGAACGCCGCGATCGAGGCCGAGAAGGCCGGCGAATACGGCCGCGGCTTCGCCGTGGTGGCCACCGAGATCCGCCGCCTGGCCGACCAGACCGCGGTCGCCACCTACGACATCGAGCAGATGGTGCGCGAGATCCAGTCGGCGGTGTCGGCCGGCGTGATGGGCATGGACAAGTTTTCGGAGGAAGTGCGCCGCGGCATGTCCGAGGTCACGCAGGTGGGCGACCAGCTGTCGCAGATCATCGCCCAGGTGCAGTCGCTCGCGCCGCGCGTGCAGATGGTCAATGAAGGCATGCAGGCGCAGGCCGGCGGCGCCGAGCAGATCAACCAGGCGCTGATGCAGTTGTCCGAGGCCGCGCAGCAGACCGTGGAATCGCTGCGCCAGTCGAGCCAGGCGATCGACGAACTGACGCTGGTCGCCAACGACCTGCGCAGCGGCGTGTCGCGCTTCAAGGTCTAGGCTGCCGGTTTCCGCACCGGGCCGTCGCGCGCCGCCGCCATGAAACTCTTCCTGCTGTTCCGCCTCGGCGCCGACCACTACGCGCTCGATGCCGCCGAGGTGGCCGAGGTGCTGCCGCTGTCGCGGCTGAAGCAGATTCCCGGCGCGCCGGCGTGGGTGGCGGGCCTGATGCAGCGGCGCGGCCAGCCGGTGCCGGTGATCGACCTGCCCGCGCTTGCCACCGGCGTGCCCGCCGCGCTGCGCCCCAGCACGCGCACGGTGCTGGTCCATTACCGGCGCGATGAAAGCGAGCCCGTGCGCCTGCTCGGCCTGCGCCTGGAAGCGGCCACCCAGACCCTGCGCTGCCCGGCGGAATCGTTCGTCGATGCCGGCATCGCCGGCGCCAGCCCGCGCTATCTCGGTCCGGTGCGGCATGACGCGCGCGGGCTGGTGCAATGGCTCAGGGTCGGCGCGCTGCTGCCGGACGACGTCCACGACATGCTGTTCGCCGACGCCACCGGGGAGGCCGCGTGAGCACCGCCGCGCATATCGAGGCCCTGCTCAAGACCCGCATCGGGCTCGATGCCGGTGCCATCGGCAGCGGTGCGGTGGCGCGCGCCGTGCGCGAGCGCCAGCAGGCGCGGCGGGCGCCCGATACCGAGGCCTACTGGCAGCTGCTGCAAGGCACCGCCGACGAATTCCAGGCACTGATCGAGGCAGTGGTGGTGCCCGAGACCTGGTTCTTCCGGCACCGCGAAGCCCTGCTGGCGCTGGGCCGCTTTGCCGCAGAGCGCGCCTTTGCCGACGGCCGGCGCACGCTGCGGCTGCTGAGCCTGCCCTGCTCCACCGGCGAAGAACCGTATTCGATCGCCATGGCGCTGCTCGATGCCGGCGTGCCGCCGGGGCGCTTCCATATCGACGCGGTCGACATCAGCGCGCGTGCGCTGTCGCGCGCGCGCCAGGCGCAATACGGCCCCAATGCCTTCCGCAGCGCGCCGCTGGACTTCCGCGACCGCTATTTCACCGCCACGCCCACCGGCTACGTGCTGGACCCGCGCGTGCGCGCGCAGGTGCGGCTGCGGCAGGGCAACCTGGTCGAGCCCGGCCTGCTGGCGGGCGAAGCGCCCTATGACTTCGTGTTCTGCCGCAACCTGCTGATCTACTTCGATGCCGCCGGGCAACGCCAGGCGGTGCAGACGCTAGTGCGCCTGACCATGGCCGACGGCCTGCTCTTCGTCGGGCCGGCCGAGGCCAGCGTGCTGAGCGCGCAGGGGCTGGAGCCGGTCGGCATCCCGCTGTCCTTTGCCTTCCGCAAGCCGGCGGCCGCAGTGCCGCGCGCCCGTGCCCCGTACCACCCGCCGCTCCACGCCACCCTGCCGCCCC
>JABFVP010000550.1 GCA_013362725.1 Cupriavidus sp. | reverse complement strand
CCAGCTCGGACAGCATCTCGAGGTCGAAGCGGGTGCGCTGCTCCAGCCGCTGCGCCTCCACCAGCCGGTTTTCCTTGTGGAAGAACTCGAGCCGCTCGCGCAGCTCGGCCTTGATCGCCTCGATCGCGCGCAGCACGGTCTCGCGCGGGGTCACGTAGTGGCTCGACGGGTAGACCGTGAAGCGCGGGATCTTCTGCCGCACCCGCCCTGTCAGTGGATCGAAGAATTGCAGCGACTCGACTTCGTCGTCGAACATCTCCAGCCGCACCGCCATCTCGGCATGCTCGGCCGGAAAGATGTCGATGGTGTCGCCGCGCACGCGGAAGGTGCCGCGCTGGAAGTCGGTCTCGTTGCGGGTGTACTGCATCGCGATCAGGCGCGCGATCACGTCGCGCTGGCTGATCTTGTCGCCGGCCCGCAGCGTCAGAATCATCTGATGGTATTCGGTGGGGTTGCCGATACCGTAGATCGCCGACACGGTCGCGACGATGACGGTGTCGCGGCGCTCCAGCAGGCTCTTGGTCGCCGACAGCCGCATCTGCTCGATATGCTCGTTGATCGACGAATCCTTCTCGATAAACAGGTCGCGCTGCGGGACGTAGGCCTCGGGCTGGTAGTAGTCGTAATAGCTGACGAAGTACTCGACGGCGTTGCGCGGGAAGAACTCGCGGAATTCCGCGTAGAGCTGCGCCGCCAGCGTCTTGTTGGGCGCGAACACGATGGCCGGCCGCCCCATGCGCGCGATTACGTTGGCCATGGTGAAGGTCTTGCCCGAACCGGTGACGCCCAGCAGGGTCTGGAACGACAGGCCGTCCTCCACCCCCTCCACCAGCTGCCGGATTGCCTCGGGCTGGTCACCGGCGGGCGGGAACGGCTGGTACAACTGGAACGGGGATCCGGGAAATGTGACGAATTTGTCTTCGTCCAGGGCGGGCGCGGCTTCGGCAAGGTTCGTCATAGGGGCGTGACTAGGGAAATACCTGAGGAAAACGAGCGGATTACGCTAGAATCTTGGGGTTGTCAGCCCCCGCTTCAAGCCAAGAAGAGCGCGGCCGGGCCTGCCAGCCTCCAGCGCAGTACGGAGCATTCTACGCCTTCCGTTTTTCACATAGCCGACCACGAGATTCCAAATGAGTTTGTTTTCTGCCGTCGAGATGGCCCCGCGCGACCCGATCCTGGGCCTCAACGAAGCCTTCAATGCCGACACCCGCGCGACCAAGGTCAACCTGGGCGTTGGCGTGTACTTCACCGACGAAGGGAAAATCCCCCTGCTGCGCGCCGTCCAGGAGGCAGAAAAAGCCCGTCTGACCACCGCCACCCCGCGCGGCTACCTGCCGATCGAAGGCATCGCGGCCTATGACCAGGCGGTGCAGACGCTGCTGTTCGGCAAGGAATCGCCGCTGATCACGGAAGGCCGCGTGGTGACGGCCCAGGCACTTGGCGGCACCGGCGCGCTGAAGATCGGCGCCGACTTCCTCAAGCGCCTGTACCCGGACGCCAAGGTAGCCATCAGCGACCCGAGCTGGGAAAACCACCGCGCGCTGTTCGAATCGGCCGGCTTCCCGGTGGTCAACTACGCCTACTACGACGCCCCCAGCCACGGCCTGAACTTCGCCGGCATGGTGGAATCGCTGAAGTCGTTCCCGGCCAATACCATCGTCGTGCTGCACGCCTGCTGCCACAACCCGACCGGCGTCGACCTGTCGCCAGAGCAATGGAAGCAGGTGGTGCAACTGGTCAAGGAACGCAACCTGATCCCGTTCCTCGACATGGCCTACCAGGGCTTTGCCGACGGCATCGATGCCGACGGTGCCGCGGTGCGCCTGTTCGCGGACTCGGGCCTGCCGTTCTTCGTGTCGAGCTCGTTCTCGAAGAGCTTCTCGCTGTACGGCGAGCGCGTCGGCGCGCTGTCGATCGTCACCACCAGCAAGGAAGAAGCGCAGCGCGTGATGTCGCAGGTCAAGCGCGTGATCCGCACCAACTATTCCAACCCGCCGACCCACGGCGGCACCGTGGTCGCGACCGTGCTGAACAGCCCGGAACTGCGCGCCATGTGGGAAGAAGAACTGGCCGAAATGCGCGACCGCATCAAGCTGATGCGCCACGCGCTGGTGGACAAGCTGGCGGCCAAGGGCGTGCCGGGCGACTTCTCCTTCGTCAAGGCCCAGCGCGGCATGTTCTCGTACTCGGGCCTGACCTCGGCCCAGGTCGACCGCCTGCGCAACGAGCACGGCATCTACGCCGTGGGCACCGGCCGCATCTGCGTGGCGGCGCTGAACAGCCGCAACATCGATGCGGTGGTCGACGCGATCGCGGCCGTGATGTAACACCGCCACCAGTTGCTGCGCCGCCACGGCGGGCAACTGGCGCACGCATCACAAAGCAAAAGCAAAAAAGCGGCTTCGGCCGCTTTTTGCATTTGTTTGCGATGTTGTAGGACGTTGTCACCGGAAAATCAGGCCAATGCCTTATTGTGTTCGGCGCATACGGAAGTACTTTAAGGTATATGCTGCAAAGCAAGATCGTTAGCACGGTCGTTCGATTCAGGCATAATCGGCGCCACACGATCCAAGGTGTATTGTCAGTACATTGTTACTTGGTGGTACGCATCCTCAGTAAGACCAGGCAGAAACGGCATGCTCTATCAACTGCATGAGTTCCAGCGCTCGATCCTGCACCCGCTGACCGCGTGGGCCCAGGCGACCGCCAAGACCTTCACCAACCCCCTCAGCCCGATGTCGCTGGTACCTGGCGCGCCCCGCCTGGCCGCTGGCTACGAACTGCTGTACCGGCTTGGCAAGGAATACGAAAAACCGGCGTTCGACATCAAGTCGGTACGCTCCAACGGGCGCGACATCCCCATCGTCGAGCAGACCGTGCTGGAAAAGCCCTTCTGCAAGCTGCTGCGCTTCAAGCGCTATGCCGACGACCCCGAGACCATCAAGCTGCTCAAGGACGAGCCGGTGGTGCTGGTGGCCGCGCCGCTGTCGGGCCACCACGCCACGCTGCTGCGCGACACCGTGCGCACGCTGCTGCAGGACCACAAGGTCTACGTCACCGACTGGATCGACGCGCGCATGGTGCCGGTCGAGGAAGGCGCCATCCACCTGTCCGACTACATCTACTACATCCAGGAATTCATCCGCCATATCGGCGCCGAGAACCTGCACGTGATCTCGGTATGCCAGCCCACGGTGCCGGTGCTGGCCGCGATTTCGCTGATGGCGTCCGCCGGCGAGAAGACGCCGCGCACCATGACCATGATGGGCGGCCCGATCGACGCGCGCAAAAGCCCGACCGCGGTCAACTCGCTGGCGACCAACAAGTCCTACGAGTGGTTCGAGAACAACGTCATCTATACCGTGCCGGCCAACTACCCCGGCCATGGCCGCCGCGTCTACCCGGGCTTCCTGCAGCATGCCGGCTTTGTCGCGATGAACCCGGACCGGCACCTGTCGTCGCACTATGACTACTACCTGAGCCTGGTCGAGGGCGATGCCGACGACGCCGAGGCGCACGTGCGCTTTTACGACGAATACAACGCGGTGCTCGACATGGCGGCCGAGTACTACCTCGACACCATCCGCGAGGTGTTCCAGGAGTTCCGCCTGGCCAACGGCACCTGGGCCATCGACGGCAAGCCGGTGCGTCCGCAGGACATCAAGGGCACGGCGCTGATGACGATCGAGGGCGAGCTCGACGATATCTCCGGCGCGGGCCAGACCGCCGCCGCGCACGACCTGTGCGCCGGCATCCCGAAAAACCGCAAGCAGCACCTGAACGCGGAGCGTTGCGGCCACTACGGGATCTTCTCGGGCCGGCGCTGGCGCGAGGACATCTACCCGCAGCTGCGCGACTTTATCCGCAAGTACCACCAGGCCCCTGTGGCCGTGGCCAGCAAGTAAAAAGAACGCCCGCGCAAGCGGGCGTTTGCGTATGCCAGCGCTGGCGGCGGCTCAGGGCTTCTTCAGGTAGCTCAGCAGCATGTCCGTGTGCAGTTCGGCAAAGCGCTCGTGCTCCTGCTGCGAAGCCACGTCGCGGCCGATCACGGCGCTGATGGTGTAGCGGTTCGACAGCACGTAGTAGCCCAGCGCGGAAATGGTCAGGTAGAACTGCGGCACGTCGATATGGTCGCGGAACAGTCCCTGCTGCTGGCCGCGCCGGATCACGTCGGCGAGCACGTCGACCACCGGATTGATCAGCTGCTGCAGCTGCGCCGATTTCTTCAGGTGCCGCGCCTCGTGCAGGTTCTCGCTGTTGACCAGGCGGATGAATTCGGGGTGCTCGTAGTACCAGTCCCAGACGAAGCGAGCCAGCGCGCGCACGCCTTCGACCGGGTCTTCGTCGACCAGGTGCAATTGCTCTTCCGCGGCACGGAAGTTGGCGTATTGCTTCTCGAGCACCGCCAGGAACAGGCCCTCCTTGCTGCCGTAGTAGTAATACAGCATGCGCTCGTTGGTTTCCGCGCGGCGGGCAATCTGGTCGACGCGGGCGCCGGCCAGACCACCCTTGGCGAATTCCTCGGTGGCCGCAGCGAGGATGCGTCGGCGCGTCCCTTCCGGGTCGCGTTTGGTCTTGGGCTCTGTTGACATGAGGTGTGGTCGATCGTTGCGCGGATTATGGCACAGGCCGGAATGCGGCAATCCGGCCGCGCGACGCGCATCATCGCCGTTTCTGTCCGCCGGCGAAATCGGGGATAATCCTTGCGGCGCGAATACCGCAGGGTCCGCAGAGACCCCGATGCCGCAGGGGTCGCCAGCACATTGTCCGCCCCGGAAAGGCCGCCGTTATGTCGCCAACCGCTCACAGCATCGCGCAAATTTCGTGCTTTGCCCGTGGCCGTGCTGCGCCGTGATGCGCTGGCGCGGTTTTGACCCCGCTCTTGTCCCCTAGATTGCTGTCCGTTGTCGTGAATCCCGCCGTCAAGTCCCTCGCCGACCGTCTCGAGGCGCTGTTGCCGCAGACCCAATGCACCAAGTGCGGCTTCAGCGGCTGCCGCCCTTATGCCGAGGCCATGGCCAGCGGCGCGGCCGCCTGCAACCGTTGCCCGCCCGGCGGCGCGCAGGGCATTGCGCGCCTGGCCGCGCTGCTGGGCACCGAACCGCTGCCGCTCGATCCGGAGCGCGGCACGGAGCAGCCGCGCGCGGTCGCCCGCATCGACGAGAGCTTGTGCATCGGCTGCACGCTCTGCATCCAGGCCTGCCCGGTCGACGCCATCGCCGGCGCCGCCAAGCAGATGCATACCGTGATCCCCGAGCTGTGCACCGGCTGCGACCTGTGCGTGCCGCCCTGCCCGGTCGACTGCATCGACATGGTGCCGATCACCGGTGACCGTACCGGCTGGGACGCGTGGTCGCAGGCGCAGGCCGACGCCGCGCAGGCACGCTACCTGGCGCGCAATGCGCGGCTGGTGCGCGAACGCGAGGAGAACGACGCGCGCCTCGCCGCCAAGGCCGCCGCCAAGCTCGCCGCGGTGCAGGCCGAAGCGCCGGAAAACGATGCCGAGCGCGCCGCGCAGGAACGCAAGCGCGCCATCATCCAGGCCGCGATCGAACGCGCGCGGCAGAAGCAGCAGGCCGCGCGGCCGCGCAATACCGACAACGTGTCGGCCTCGGTGCAGGCGCAGATCGATGCCGCCGAAGCGCGACGCGCGCGCGCCGGGCTGACGCCGCCGCAGGACGACCCCGATCCCGCGCACGACCCGGCCAATGACCCGAAAAAAGCATCATGAACGCTGCCAAGTGCCGTGCCATCTTCGAGACGCTGCGCGAAGTCAATCCGGCCCCGACCACGGAACTTGAGTACAGCTCGCCGTTCGAGCTGCTGATCGCCGTGCTGCTGTCGGCGCAGGCGACCGACGTGGGCGTGAACAAGGCCACGCGCCGGCTGTTCCCGGTCGCACATACCCCGCGGCAGATGCTGGAGCTGGGCGAAGCCGGCCTGAGCGAATACATCAAGACCATCGGCCTGTACAAGACCAAGGCCAGGCATGTGATCGAGACCTGCCGCATCCTGGTCGAGCGCCATGGCGGCAAGGTTCCGGCAGAGCGCGAAGCGCTGGAGGCGCTGCCGGGCGTGGGCCGCAAGACCGCCAACGTAGTGCTCAACACCGCGTTCGGCCAACCGACCATCGCGGTCGACACGCATATCTTCCGGGTCTCGCACCGCACCGGCCTGGCGCCGGGCAAGAACGTCGACATCGTCGAGCAGAAGCTGCTCTAGTGCGTGCCGCATGAATTCCTGCACGACGCCCATCATTGGCTGATCC
>JABFVP010000386.1 GCA_013362725.1 Cupriavidus sp. | reverse complement strand
GTGTCGGCGTAGTCCTGCAGCAGCCAGCGGAACAGTCCGAACAGCTTGACGCCGAGGATCACCAGGAACGGGATCGCGGTCAGCACCACGGCGGTCTTCATGGTCTCCAGCGACGCCTTGATGAACAGCATCGCCAGCGGCACCAGCGTCAGCATCACGCACCAGAACACGCGGCTGGTCGGCGACGGGTCCTGTCCTTCCTTCAGGTTGCGCGTGGTGGTGGCAGCTACCGCGTAGGCCACGGCATCGACGTGGGCGGCGAGGAAAACGATCATGATCGCCAGGTACACGGCCAGGAACACCTTGCCGGCAGGCAGCGCGCTCAGCAGCATTTCCACCGCGGTTTCGCCGCCGTGCTCTTTCAGGATGCGCGGCACGTCGATGGCGCCCGACAGGAACTGGTGCATGCTGTAGCTTTCCAGCGCGCCGAAGAAGAACCAGCATCCGACGCTGCCGCCCAGCAGCAGCGCGTAGATGACTTCCTTGATCTTGCGGCCCTTGGACACGCGCGCCACGAACATCGCCACGCCCGGCGAGTACGACACCCACCACAGCCAGTAGAACACGGTCCAGCCGCGGCTGAAGGCACCGTCGCCGGTGGGATCGGTGAACAGGCTCATGTGCACGTAGTTCTGCAGCATCAGGCCCAGGCCGTTGACGATGTTATTGCCGGCAAACAGGGTCGGCCCGATCGCGAACACCACCGCGGCCAGCAGCAGCGCGCCCCAGCACACCATATGGCTCAGGCGCTGCATGCCGCCGTCGATGCCGACATAGGCGCTCGCCGAGAACAGCACCGACACGCCGACGATCACGATCAGTTGCGTGACAAAGGTATCCGGCACCCCGAACAGGCCGGACAGGCCGCGTGTGAAGGTCGACGCCGTCAGCGCGATCGAAACCGTCAGCGCCCCGAACATCGTCAGCAGGAAGATCAGGTCCACCAGCCGGCCGACGGGGCCGGTGGCGCGAAAGCCGGTGATGGCCTCGACGATGGACGCCAGGTTCAGCCCCTTGTTCTTGCGCACATGGAAGTGGTACGCCATGGCCAGCGAGGGCAGCGCATACACCGCCCAGGCGCTCAGGCCCCAATGGAAGAACGAATAGCTGATCGAGTATTCCAGCGCCTCGCGCGTGCCGGTGGGCACGTTCAGGCCGGGCGACTGGTAGTAGTAGACCCACTCCATCACGCCCCAGTACATGGTTGAAGACCCCATGCCGGCGCAGATGAACATGAAGACCCACGACAGCGTGGAGTACTCGGGCTTGCCTTCGCCCAGCCGCACGTTGCCGTACTTGCTGAAGGCCAGCGCCAGGCACGCGATGACGCAGGCAAAGACAAAAATCTGGACCAGCGAGCCGAACGAGCGCGTGGACCATTCGAACAGCAGGGTGGCGGTGGCAGCCGCTGCGGCGGGCCAGCGCACCATGGCGATAACGGTGACCAGCACGGCGGTAAGCGTGCCGGCGGTCAGGAAGCCGTCGAGGCGGGGCGTGGGAGTTTTCAAGTGCGTCTCCTGCGATGCGTCTTGGCGCATGGCTTGGTTTTGGGGTGGAACTTGTCTGCCCGGCGCGGGGGGTGCCCGCGTTTAGATTGCTTGTGTTTTGTTAACTAATGGTTTACAGTAACTATTAGTTAACGAAAACTCTATGCAAATTTCCGGACATGCACAAGCTCCGGGTGGAAAAAATTGCGGTTGTGACGGACGCTGCGCGCTGCGTGCGGTGAACGTGATGTCGGACGCGAGCCCGGCATCACGTCCCGCCCGGCGCGCAGGCTCAGAGCGCGGCCGTGATGGCCTTGCCCACCTCGCTGGTGCCGGCCTTGCCGCCGGCGTCCGGCGTCAGCGGGCCTTCGCGCAGCACGGTTTCGACGGCGGCGAGGATGGCGTCATGGGCCTGGCGTCCGGCTTCGCCGCCAAGGAAATCCAGCATCATCGCGCCCGACCAGATCATGCCGATGGGGTTGGCGATCTGCTTGCCGTAGATGTCCGGCGCCGAGCCGTGCACCGGTTCGAACAGCGACGGGAACTTGCGCTCCGGGTTCAGGTTGGCCGAGCCCGCCAGGCCGATGGTGCCGGTGCAGGCGGGGCCGAGGTCCGACAGCAGGTCGCCGAACAGGTTGGAGGCCACCACCACGTCGAAGCGCTCGGGCTGGAGCACGAAGCGCGCGCATAGGATGTCGATGTGCTGGCTGTCCCATTTGACTTGGGGGTACTGCGCGCCGATTGCCGCGGTACGCTCGTCCCACCATGGCATGCTGACGGCGATGCCGTTGGACTTGGTCGCCGAGGTCAGCGTCTTGCGCGGACGCGATTGCGCCAGCTCGAACGCGTATTTGAGGATGCGGTCGGTGCCGTGGCGGCTGAAGACCGACTGCTGCATCACGATTTCGCGCGCGGTGCCCTCGTACATGCGGCCGCCGACGGGGCTGTACTCGCCCTCGGTGTTTTCGCGGACCACGTAGAAGTCGATGTCGCCGGGCTTCTTGCCGGCCAGCGGGCAAGGCACGCCGGGCAGCAGGCGCACCGGGCGCAGGTTGACGTACTGGTCGAACTCGCGGCGAAACTTCAGCAGCGAGCCCCACAGCGAGATGTGGTCGGGCACCTTGTCGGGCCAGCCGACGGCGCCGAAGTAGATCGCGTCGAAGCCGTCGAGCTGCTGCTTCCAGTCGTCCGGCATCATCTTGCCGTGGCGCAGGTAGTAGTCGCAGTTGGCCCATTCGAAGTGGCGCACTTCGATCGGCAGGTTGAACTTGCGCGCGGCCGCTTCGACGACGCGCAGGCCCTCGGGAAGGACTTCGTTGCCGATGCCGTCGCCGGCAATGGCGGCGATCCGGAACGGGGCAGGGAATGGTGTGGTCAAGGCGGGTGTGGTCATGGCGGTGTCTCGCTCGGGTCTGGTAGTCAGGTGCGATCGAGAATGCCGGGAAAGCCGGCGCGGATCATCCGCGCAAGCGTGGATACAGGAAACACGAATCGTGAATAATCTGCCCCCACTGGAAGACCTGCGGGTGTTCTGCCTGGTCGCGCAGCGCGCCAGCTTCGTCGCCGCCGCGGAAGAACTCGGCAGTTCGCCCGCCTATGTCAGCAAGCGCGTCAAGGCGCTGGAACAGGTGCTGGGCGCGCAGTTGCTGCACCGGAGCACGCGCCAGGTGTCGCTGACGGAAAACGGCGAGCGCGTGTGCCGCTGGGCCCATCACATGCTCGACGAGATCGGTCAGCTGAGGGATGAAATCGCTGCGGCCGGCGGCGCGCCGCGCGGGCTGGTGCGCATCGGCAGCAGCGTGGGCTTCGGCAGGCGCCATGTGGCGCCGCTGGTCTCGACGCTGTGCCAGCAGTTTCCCGGGCTGGAAATCCGCTTCGACGTGTTCGACAAGCTGGTCGACCTGGTGGCCGAAGGCATCGACCTGGACATCCGCATCGGCAACGATATCGCCCCGCACCTGATCGCGCGCCGGCTGGCGCGCAACTGGCGCGTGCTGTGCGCGGCGCCCTCGTACCTGGCGGCGCGCGGCGTGCCGCAGACGCTCGAGGCGCTGGCGGAGCACGACTGCCTGGTGACCAAGGAGCGCGACCACCCGTTTGGCATCTGGCGCATGACGGGGCCCGAGGGCGAGCGCAGCGTCAAGGTAGGGGGGCGGCTGTCGTCCAACCACGGCGAGATCGTTACCGGCTGGGCGCTGGCGGGACATGGCGTCATGCTGCGCTCGATGTGGGATGTCGCGCCCGATCTCCAGGCCGGGCGCCTGGTGCAGGTGCTGCCCGACTACCGCCAGGACGCGGATATCTGGGCGGTGTATCCTTCGCGCCTGTCCGGCTCCGCGCGCGTGCGTGCCTGCGTCGAGTTTTTCATGCGCCATCTCGGCGGTGCCACGGGGGAATCCATAACATGACAGAAAACAGCTTTGCCTTCCGCCTCAAGGAACTGCTCGAACACAAGAAGCTCACGCTGCAGGCGGTGGCCAACGCGCTCGACGTGTCGCGCCCGGCGGTCCACAAATGGACCCGGGGCGGCGAGATCGACTACGAGAAACTGCGCAAGCTGGCGGCGTTCCTGGACGTCAACTGGATCTGGCTGCGCTACGGCGAGCAGGCCCGGCAGGAGGCCGAGACGTCCAGCGCGGTCGAAATCCCCATGACCGACATGCGCCGCCGCTACACCGCCGAGATCATGGAGAGCGAAGCGCGCATGAAGCTGGCGCAGGAGGGCGCGCGCATCGTCACATGGGAATGGAACCTGATCACCGACGACGTGACCTACTCGTCCAACGTCGAGGCCGTGTACGGCTGGCGCATCGTCAGCAACGAAAGTTTCTGGAAGCATGTGCCGGCCGATGACATTCCCATGATGAACGCCGCCTACGAGGAATCGGTGCGCACCGGCAAGGCCCATGAATTCGACTTCCGGCTGGTCCAGCCCGACGGCAGCATCCGCTGGATCTCGTCGCGCGCCACGCCGGTGCGCGAACTCGACGGCCGCATCGTCAAGATTGTCGGCATCAGCATGGACAACACCGCGCGCAAGCTCGCCGAGCAATCGCTGCGCGAGCAGCAGGCGCGGTTCCGGGCGGTGTTCGAGCTGACCTCGGAAGGCATGGCATTGATGGATGGGGACTTGCGCTGCGAATCGGTCAACGCGGCGCTCGTCGAGATGGTTGGCGGCGACGCCGATGCGCTGTTGGGCGACGGGCTTGCCCGATGCTTTGCCGACGGCGGCGCCCGGCTGCGCAGGATGGCGCGCGGCCGGCCGCAGGCGACGTTTGCCGCGTCACTGCGGCGGGCCGATGGCAGCGAGCTGCCGGTGACCGTGCGCGCGCTGCTCGAGCGCAGCGAGGACGGCGCGTCGTACTACGCGCTGGCAATGTCCGCGGCCTGACCGCGGCGGCACCGCGTTTCCATCGCACAAATGTTCTCTGCCACACTAATTCTGATTCCGTCCTAGTGTTTCCCCCATTGTCTTATCGAATGTATGCGCCAATAATTCCGCCCTCAGCCGGCAGTCCGGCCCTGCGGGGATTGCCAGCTGCCACGTTGAGGAATCCATAAAATGGGGGAAGCCACATGTTTCGATTCGAGTATGGGCAAACCAATATTTATGCCCTGCTTGGGTTCGCCGATGCCGAGGAAATTCCGTTGAAGGCCGAGCTGGTCAAGGCCATGGCGGCCTGCATGAAGGCCACCGGCATGAGCTTGTGCGACGCTGCCGCCATGGCCGGCACCTCTGCCTCGGATCTCGCGCTGGTGCTGTGCGGCAAGTTCCAGGACGTTCGCGCGGACGAGCTGCGCGGATGGCTCGCTCATCTCGGCGCGCCGATGTTGTGACGGCGGTTGCTTTACCCAGGGACAGGCCCTCGCGCGCCACCTCGGGCCCTAGGTGTCAGCGACCGAATCCTTGCCCCGCTCTTCGGCCGCGCCGTTGTCGCTCTGCAGGATGTCCAGATGGAACAGATAGTCCTCCAGTTCCTGCCTTCCTGCATCGGTAATGCAATACACTCGCCCGCTGCCTTCGACCAGCTCCGCGGTGATGGCACGGGCCATCATGAGGCTGCGCAGAATCGGGCGTAGCGAGCGTATGTTCTCTTCGATGCCGCGCTCGCGCAGCCGGTCCGTCAGCGTGAGTATGGTGGCGGGGCTGCCCTGGATGATTTTTAGAATGTAAAGACGCGACAGGACACGCTTGAGGTTCGGGCGTTTCATGGCGTGCCAGTATCCTCCCGCGTGGTCCGGTCGCAAGCGGACGCCGCAAATGGCGAATCCGCAATCGTCTGGGGCTGCGCTGCGCGCGGGGGTCTGGCGCGCGCATCGGCATGGGGCGATCCACGCCCGGCAGCAGGGTGGTGCCGCAAGCGCTGCCGGCACCCGTCACGTCATTCCTCCTGGAATGCTTCTTCGCGCTTGGCCTTGATCGACGGCAGCGCCACGATCAGCACGAGCACCGCGGCGGCGATCAGCAGGCTCATCGATAGCGGGCGCGTCACGAACACGCTGAAATTGCCGCGCGACAGCAGCAGCGAGCGGCGGAAGTTCTCTTCCATCATCGGTCCCAGCACGAAGCCGAGCAGCATCGGCGCCGGTTCGCAGCGCAGCTTGATGAACAGATAGCCGATCACGCCGAAGGCCGCGGTCTGGAACACGTCGAAGGTGGTGTTCTGGACCGAGTACACGCCGATGCAGCAGAACACCAGGATGGCCGGGTACAGGTAGCGGTAGGGCACCTTCAGCAGCTTCACCCAGATGCCGATCAGCGGCAGGTTCAGCACGATCAGCAT
>JABFVP010000091.1 GCA_013362725.1 Cupriavidus sp. | reverse complement strand
GCTGGAAGGAGAACGCCCGGCGCTGCGGGAAGCGCCGCACCGGGCCTGCTTCGATACTATGACAGACAGACCTGTCTAGCAATCGCCGCCGGTCAGCCTTCCAGTCTGGCGGCGGCATCGCGCAGCGCCGTGCGCAGGCCTTCTTCCACCACCGGGTGGTAGAACGGCATGGTCAGCATCTGCGCGATGGTCAGCCCCTGCTGGTACGACCACGCCAGCAGGTGGGCGATATTCTCGGCGCGCGGGCCGGTCCATTCGGCGCCCAGGAAGCGGCCCGTGGTCTTGTCGGCATAGACGTGCATCAGCCCCCGGTTTTTCAGCATGACGCGGCTGCGGCCCTGGTCTTCAAAGCTCACCTCACCGGTGACGAAGCTGTCCTCGGCCAGGTCCGCATAGCGCTGGCCGACCATCGCGATCTGCGGGTCCGTGAACACCACCGCGATGGGCGCGCGGCGCGCGAGCGGCTTCACCTGCGGATAGCTGGCGGCGTTCTCGCCGGCGGCCTTGCCCTCGTCGGCGGCCTCATGCAGCAGCGGCAGGATGTTGTTGGCATCGCCGGCGATAAAGACTGGCGCGTTGCCGCACTGGAGCGTGTGCGCGTCGAACCGCGGCACGCCGCGCGCATCCAGCGCGAGGCCGGTGTTCTCCAGCGCAAGGCCGCGCACATTGGGGGCGCGGCCCGTAGCTGCCAGCGCGTAGTCGAAGCGCTCGGTCACGCTGCGGCCTTCGCGGTCGAGGTAGGTCACCACCACCTGGTCGCCGTCGCGGCCCATGTCGGTCACCTGCGCGTCGGGATCGAGATAGAACTCCTGGTTGAAGGTGCGCGCCGCGTCGGCGCGGATCACCGGGTCGGTCAGCGGCCCGAGCGAGCCGCTGACGCCGAACACGCGCACCCGCACCCCCAGCCGCGACAGCGCCTGGCCCAGTTCCAGGCCGATCACGCCGGGGCCGAACACCACCACGCTGCCGGGCAGGTCCTGCCACGAGAACACATCGTCATTGATGATCAGGCGGTCGCCGAACACCTGGAACGGCGCCGGCAGCACCGGCGTGGAGCCGGTGGCGATGACCACGCGGCTGGCGCGCACGGTGGTGTGCCCGTCCACTTCGAGCGTGGTGGTATCGATAAAGCGGGCATAGCCGCGAATGCGGTCGGCCGGCGCGATGTTCTCCACGCCGCGCACCACGAAGCCGACAAAACGGTCGCGCTCGCTGCGCACGCGCGCCATCACCTCGCGCCCGTCGATGCGGACCTGGCCGTCGACATGCACGCCGAACGGCGCGGTGTGGCGCACTTCATGCGCGGCCTCGGCGGCGGCGATCAGCAGCTTGGAGGGCATGCAGCCCACGCGGGCACAGGTGGTGCCGTAGGGGCCGCCCTCGATGATCACGGCGCGCTTGCCCGCCGCAATCGCGGCGCGGTAGGCGGCAAGGCCGGCGGTGCCTGCGCCGATCACGGCAACGTCGGTCTGTATGGTGGTCATGGCGGTGGTTCCTTTGTGTTCTGAAGCGTCAGGCTGGGTCAATCAGCGGGCTGGATGGCGCTGCCCGGCACGGATTCGCGGGCAAGGCGGCGCCATCGGGTCCGGCGACTGCCGGCCCCGTGGAGCGGGGCAATGAAGGGAATCAGCGGATTGCGGCTCAGGCGGCCAGGTACTGCTGCAGCGCTTCGGCGCCGCCGATCAGCTTGCCGTTGATAAAGACTTGCGGTGCGGTCATCTCGCCCGACACTGCGCCCAGCACCTTGCCGCGCACCTTGTTGTCGAGCGGCACGTCGACGTAGTCGACGCCGTTGTCGTCGAGCAGCTGCTTGGCCTTGGCGCAGAACGAGCAACCGACCTTGGAAAACACCACCACCTGGTCGGGCTTGCGCGCACCGGGGGCGATGTGGGCCAGCATGGTGTCGGCATCGGACACCTTGAACGGGTCGCCAGGCTCTTCCGGCTCGATGAACATCTTCTGCACCACGCCGTCCTTGACCAGCATCGCATAGCGCCAGCTGCGCTTGCCGAAGCCCAGGTCGGCCTTGTCCACCAGCATGCCCATGCCTTCGGTGAATTCACCGTTGCCGTCGGGGATCATGGTGATGTTTGCGGACTCCTGGTCCTTGGCCCATTCGTTCATCACGAAGGTGTCGTTCACCGACACGCACAGGATGTCGTCGACGCCATGCCTGGCGAAGACCGGGGCCAGTTCGTTGTAGCGCGGCAGATGGGTCGACGAACAGGTCGGGGTGAAGGCGCCGGGCAGTGAGAACACCACCACGGTCTTGCCGTCGAACAGCTCGCCGGTGGTGACGGTCTTCCACTCATTGCCTTCACGGACACGGAAAGCGACATTGGGAACGCGTTGGCCTTCGCGGGATTGCAGCATCAGTTCACTCCTGGTTCGGGATTCGGGTTGATTCGGCTGCGGGTTGCAGCGAAGGCCCCATTCTGTAGACCGGGAGGTGATTTGTACAATTCATCGTTTCAACGACAATGATTATCAAAAGCTATGATATGAGCATAGGTACTGTATCGGTCCGGAAGCTGCCCGGTCCGCGCGGACGGAAAAGCATTTTTTTCGAGAAAACCCCGGGGAGTGCCATATCATGCGGCATCTCCTCCGATTTCCTTGTTCGCAATGACCCGACCTTGCCGCCTGCCGTACCGCCACCGGTGGGCACCCCTGCTCGCGCTGTCGCTCGCGCTGGCCCTTCCCACGTACGCCCAGACGCTGAAAAAGCCGGCGCTGGACGCCCTGACCGGCAATAGCCCGGCCGCGGCCAAGGCGGCCCAGGCCGACCTCCCGTCCTTCATGGCGGCGGCGGCCAGGGCCGAGCCGATGGTCGCGCCCGCGGTAGCGGCGTGGCAGTCGAAGACGCAACTGTCAGGCGACAACCTGGTCAATGTCGCGCGGCTGCTCGGGGTCTACAACAGGCTGCACAACGAGGCCGCGGCCATCGACGTGCTCGGCAAGATGGTGGCGCTGCGCACGGTTCGCGACGAAAAGATCGCCCAGCACGAGAATCCCGCCATCCTCGAGTTCGGCAAGATGATCGAAGGCATGGCGCACGAATTCGGACTGGCCTATCGCAATGTCGACAATCGCGTCTTCGAGGTGACCTTGCCCGGCGGTGGCAAGGACACCTTCGGCATCCTGACGCACGCCGACGTGGTGCCCGCGGTGGCGGAGGAATGGGTGCTGGACGATGGCACCAGACTCGACCCGTTTCGCATGACGCGCATCGGCAACCTGCTGTACGGACGCGGCACCATCGACGACAAGGGCTCGATCGCCGCGGTGCTGTACGCGATGAAGACCGTCAAGGAAAGCGGCGTGCCGCTCGAGCGCAGCATCCGTCTGATGATCGAGACCACCGAGGAGACCGGCGGCGACGGCATGAAGTACTACCGCCAGCACACCACGCTGCCCGAGTACAACGTCGTGCTCGACAGCAAGTATCCGGCCGTGGTGGCCGAGAAAGGGTCGGGCACGCTGACCGTCTCGTTCGGCATCAAGGCGGTTGAGGACAAGCGCGCTCCCGGCCAGTCCGACAGCAAGGGCCCCACCATTGTCGCGATGCGCGGAGCCGCGTCGGCCAACGCCATCCCCGAAACCGCCTCCGCGCGCATCGCCGGCGGCGATCCGGCCGCGGTGGCCGCCGCGCTGGAACAGGCGCGCGCGGAGTTCGTGCGCCGCTACACGCCGCGCGGCAAGTTCTCCATCGACGTCAAGCACGCCGGCAACGATGTCGAAGTCAAGGTTACCGGCGCCTCGGCGCACGGCTCCCGGCCGGAGGAAGGCGTGAACCCGCTGCCACGGCTGGCGCTGTTCCTGCAGGCCAGCGGCGTGCGCTTTGCCGAAAACCACTACCTGAACGCGGTGCGCTACCTGAACGACCTGTATGGCCTGGACTACCTGGGCAACCGCATGGAGTTGGCCTACCGCGATCCGTTCATGGGGCCGCTGACCATGTCGCCGACGCTGGTGCGCGAGCGCGGCGAATACGTCGATGTGGTTACCAACGTGCGCATGCCGCGGGGGCGCACGCCGGACGAGCTGGGCGGCAAGATCACCAAGCGCATTTTCGGCTGGGCCGCCACCCATGGGCCGGTCGAGATCAAGTACGACCAGGGCAACTGGATGGCGCGCGATCCGAAGGGCGCATGGCTGTCCACACTGCTGAACATCTTTGGCGACACCACTGGACTGGAAGCCAAGCCGGTTTCCACCGCCGGCAGTACCACCGCCAAGCTGATGCCCAACGCCATCAACTTCGGGCCGGCCATGCCGGGCAAGAAGTACACCGCGCACAACGCGCGCGAGTACAAGGAAGTGGCCGACTTCAATCTCGATATGCAGATGTTCACCGAGATGCTGGTGCGGATCGGCAACCTGGACAAGATGCAGTAAGCCGGCCTTTGTTCTTGCGCCAGTCCCGAGCGCGGGACTGGCGCAAGACCCATTACAACCCTAGCTCGCTCAAGCCCGGATGCCCGTCCGGGCGCCGGCCCAGCGGCCAGTGGAACTTGCGGTCCCCTGACCGGATCGGCGCATCGTTGATGCAGGCAAAGCGCTTGCGCATGAAGCCCGCGTCATCGAATTCCCAGTTCTCGTTGCCGTATGACCGGTACCAGTTGCCGGAATCGTCGTGCCATTCATAGGCAAAGCGCACGGCGATGCGGTTCTCTTCATGCACCCATAGTTCCTTGATCAGTCGGTAATCCAGTTCCTTCTGCCATTTGCGCTGCAGGAACGCGACGATATCGGCGCGGCCGTTGACGAACTCGGCGCGGTTGCGCCACGCGCTGTCGACGGTATAGGCCAGCGCCACGCGCTCCGGATCGCGACTGTTCCAGCCGTCCTCGGCGGCGCGAACCTTGGCGATGGCGGTTTCGCGGGTGAACGGAGGCAGCGGCGGGCGGGTTTCAACGGGCGTGTACATGGAGACTCCTTGGGGGACAGGCATTGAAGCGGGACACGACAATGTGATACAGACCGGTCTCATTATTGGTAGACAGATCTGTCTTGTCAAGGCAGGATGGCGGACGGAATTTGAAAGCAAGACCCGGAGTGTGCGGCGCATGGACCAGGCCTAAAGTTGGCACCATGCAAGCACAGGACAGGAGATTCGCAGTGGGCACAGGCCAGATTCAACAACGGGAAGCAGCGGTCGCCGGGCCGCGTCGTCCGGTACCGCAGGCACGTCGCGCCGATGCGGCGCGCCGGCATGAGGCGGACGTGGTGACCCGCATCGACGGCATCGACTGGGTCGCGGTCGCGCGCGAGCTCGATGACTATGGCTGCGCTGCCATCCCCGGCCTGCTTTGCGCCGGCGAATGCGACGCCCTGGCGGCCGCCTATGGCAACGACGCGCGGTACCGCTCGCGCATCGAGATGCGCCGGCACGGCTTCGGCCAGGGCGAATACAAGTACTTTCGCTATCCCCTGCCCGACTTGGTCGCGGAACTGCGCACTGCGCTCTACCCGCACCTGGTGCCGGTGGCCAACCGCTGGAATGCCGCGATGGGCATCGACGTCCGCTACCCCGCCGCGCACCGGGACTTCATCGCGCGCTGCCACCACGCCGGCCAGTCGCGGCCGACTCCCCTGCTGCTGCGCTATGGCGCGGGCGACTACAACTGCCTGCACCAGGACCTGTACGGCGAGCACGTGTTCCCGCTACAGGTCGCGGTGCTGCTCTCCGAGCCCGGCCGCGACTTTACCGGCGGCGAGTTCGTGCTGACCGAGCAGCGCCCGCGCATGCAGTCGCGGGCCGAGGTGGTGGCGCTGCGCCAGGGCGATGCCGTGGTGTTCGCGGTCAGCCAGCGGCCGGTGCAGGGCAGTCGCGGCAGCTATCGCGTCAACCTGCGGCATGGCGTCAGCCGGCTGCATGCCGGACAGCGCTACACGCTCGGCATCATCTTTCACGACGCTGCGTGAGGCATGCCATGACCCGATCCATCCGCCGTCCCGCGCAAGCGGCCGAAGCTAACCTGGTCGAACAGGATCCGCGCTGGGCGCGCGTGCTGGCGCGCGACCCCGGCGCCGACCGCGATTTCGTCTACGCGGTCAGGACCACCGGCGTGTATTGCCTGCCGAGCAGCCCGTCGCGCCTGCCGCATCCGGCCAACGTCGAGTTCTTCGACAACGCCGCCGCGGCCGAAGCCGCCGGCTACCGGCCCAGCCGTCGCGCCGCCCCGCCCGCGCTGGCGGCACGGCACGCGGCCATGGTGGCCGACGCCTGCCGCCGCATCGAGGCCGCCGACGCGGTGCCCACGTTGCCGGAACTGGCCAGGGCCGCGGGCATC
>JABFVP010000358.1 GCA_013362725.1 Cupriavidus sp. | reverse complement strand
CGGCGGGCGGCTGGTGATGGACTACGCGCGCACGCAGCCGGCCGACGGCAATACGCTGGTGGTGGCCAACTCGGCGGTGATGACGATCGCGCCGCTGGTCTACCGCAAGCTCAACTACGATATCCAGCGCGACTTCATGCCGGTGGCGCAGGCCGCCAACTTCAAGCTCGCGCTGGCCACCGGTCCCGGCAGCCCGGCGCGCACGCTGAAGGATTACGTCGCATGGCTCAAGGCCGGTGCGCAGAACAACTCCTACGCGTCGCCGGCGCTCGGCAGCATTCCGCATTTCTTCGGGCTGATGATCGGCAAGCAGGTCGGCGTCGACATGCTGCACGTGCCGTTCAACGGCTCGGCGCCGCTGATGAGCGCACTGGTCGGCGGGCAAGTGCCGGCCTCGGTCGACACGTTGGCCGACCTGACCGAGATGCACCGCGCCGGCAAGATCCGCGTGCTGGCCACGTCCGGCACGCACCGCTCGGTGGCGCTGCCGGATGTGCCCACGTTCACCGAACTGGGCTACAAGGGCATCGAAGGCGAAGGCCGCTATGGTGTGCTGGCGCCGGCGGGCACGCCGCGGGCCGCGCTCGACCGGCTCAACGCCGCCATCGTCAAGGCGGTGCAGTCGCCCGACGTGCGCGAGAAATTCCTGAAGCTGGGGCTCGAACCGGCAACCGGCCCCGCCGAGGCCTTTGCCGGCGTGCTGAAGGCCGACGCTGCCAAGTGGGGGCCGGTGGTCAAGGCGTCCGGCTATACCGGCGATTGAGGTCCCGCTGCCAGCTTCCCCCAATCTTCTGACCATGACGATCCGCAATACCCTCTTCATCATGTGTGACCAGCTGCGGCGCGATCATCTCGGTTGCTACGGGCACCCGACGCTGCGCACGCGCAATATCGATGCCCTGGCCGCGCGCGGCGTGCGCTTCGACCGCGCCTATGTCACCTCCGGCGTCTGCGGCCCCAGCCGCATGAGCTTCTACACCGGGCGCTACGTCAGCAGCCACGGCGCCACCTGGAACCGCGTGCCGCTGTCGGTCGGTGAAGTCACGCTGGGTGAATACCTGAAGGACAGCGGCCGCGCGCTGGCGCTGGCGGGCAAGACCCATGTGATGCCCGACAACGCCAACCTGAAGCGGCTGCACCTGGACGGCGGCACCGAGCTGGAGATGCTGCTGCGCAGCGGCCACTTCACCGAAGTCGATCGCCACGACGGCCATCACGCCGAGCCGCGCAGCGCCTATGCCGACTGGCTGCGCCGGCAAGGCTACGACAGCGCCGACCCGTGGACCGACTACGTGATCAGCGCCGAAAACGCGCGCGGCGAGATCGTCTCGGGCTGGCACATGCGCAATGCCGGGCTGCCGGCGCGCGTGGCCGAGCCGCACTCCGAGACCGCTTATACCGTCGGCCAGGCCATGCAGTACATCGCGGCGCGCGGCGACGATCCGTGGGTGCTGCACCTGTCGCTGGTCAAGCCGCACTGGCCCTACCTCGCGCCCGCGCCGTACCATGCCGCCTATGCGCTGGACGACTGCCTGCCGCTGCAGCGCCACCAGGCCGAACTGGAAGACCCGCATCCGGTGCTGTCGGCGTATCGCACGCAGGAGGAATGCGCCAACTTCATGCGCGCCGAGGTCTCGGACACGGTGCGTCCCGCCTACCAGGGCCTGATCCAGCAGATCGACGACCGGCTCGGCCTGCTGTGGGAACAGCTGGAACGGCTGGGCCGCTGGCACGACACGCTGATCGTCTTCACCGCCGACCATGGCGACTTCCTGGGCGACCACTGGCTGGGCGAGAAGGAGCAGTTCTACGACACCGTGCAGAACATCCCGCTGATCGTCTACGACCCCTCGCCGCAGGCCGATGCAACCCGCGGCTCCGTGCAGGACAGCCTGGTCAGCGCGGTCGACGTGGTGCCGACGGTGCTGGATGCGTTGGGGCTGCCGCCCGCCGACCACCGCGTCGAAGGCCGCTCGCTGCTCGACCTGACGCGCCCCGCCGCGCGCGCCGGCGCGGGTGCCTGGCGCGATGCCGTGGTCTCCGAGCTGGACTATGCCTACCGCGGCGCGCGCGTCGCGCTGGGCCGCCATCCTGGCGAATGCCGCGCGTGGATGGTGCGCGACGCGCGCTGGAAATACGTGCACTGGCAGGGCTTCCGGCCGCAGCTGTTCGATTTGCACAACGATCCGCAAGAGTACTTCGACCTCGGCGCCGAGCCCGCGCACGAAGCGGTACGCAGCGCCATGCGGCTGCGCCTGCTGGACTGGTTCTGCACGCTCAAGCCGCGCGTGACGGTGACCAACGATGAGGTCGCGGCCAAGACCAATGTGTACAAGCAGGCCGGCGTGTTCTTCGGCGTCTGGTAACCGGATCGCTGCCGCTCTGGCCTGAGCGCCCAGTGCTGGTTGCCTGAAAAAGTTGCACGGTTTGCCTGTCGATACTGCAACCGTGTGCCGCGACCGGCATCTCGGGCCGCGTCTGGCGCCACCGGCGGCCATAGCGCGGCGCGCGGCCGGATGGCGTATCCCTTGCAACAGGTGCCGGAGGGCCCTGTGTTCGGGCCGGCAACCGGAGCGATCATGAAGAACATCTGGATCCTGGTGGCGGACGAATCCGTCGCCCGCATCTTTGCCTCGCATGGCGACAGCGCCCCGCTGGAGGTCGTCAAGGAGATCACCGACGCGGCCGCGCATGCCGACCGCGCCGACCTGCGCCGCGACGCCTATGGCCGCCGCGGCCATGCCGCCTCCCAGGGCGACGCGGGACATCCCGGCGCCCACCAGGTGGGACCGTCCACGGTCACGTCTTCGGCCGGCGAGGACGAGCTGCACCAGGAAGCGCAGCTGTTTGCCCGGCGCGTGGCCGATTACCTCGACGATGCGCGCAACAAGCAGCGCTTCGACGAACTGGCGCTGATCGCGGCGCCGCGCTTCCTGGGGCTGTTGCGCAAGACCCTGCCGCCGAGCGTCACCGATGTGGTCACCAGGGAAATCGACAAGGACTTCAAGAACGTCGCCAACAACGACCTGCAGCAGCGGCTGGCCGACGAGGGCATCGTACCCGCGCGGCGCGACGAACGCGTCAATACCAGCCGCGACCGTTAGGGCGCAGGCACGACAACGCAGCCGCCCGTGCTGGCGCAGGCGGCTGCGCCGTTGTCAGCGGGCGGTGCCGGAACCGCTGGCGGCGCCACTGCTGCCGCTCGAGGTACCGCTCGGGCTGGTGGTGCTGGTCGCGCCGGAGGTGCCGGTGGACGTGCTGGCGCCAGGCGTGGTGCGGCTGCGGTTCTGTTCCGTCACCGAACCCGACCCGGACAGCGAGCCGGAGCCGCTGGTGCTGCCGGTGGCGGTGCAACCCGCCAGGATGCCAAGTGCTAGCAAGGCTGTGCCGATGCGTAAGGGTGTTTTCATGTTGTCCTCCATCTGGCAGGTTGGCGGCAAGCCTTGCTGCATGGCGCAGCCTGCCGGCGGGGCGCCGAGGGCGCCGCTGCGCTGGAGAAGACGCAACTGACGTACCAGATTGGGATCGGCGGGTGCAGCGCTGCGGCGAAGCGGGCACGGCGCATAGACCGTGCCTGTGCCCCAGTAAGAAGTACGCGGGGGCGGTAAAAGTTACCGTACGGGTACCTGATCAACGCCGGATCGGCGCGCCGGTGCCGCGCATGTTGCAACGGCCGGCGGTCGACTCAGCACATTAGCGCGTCAGCGTCCACTTGTAGGCATAGCGGTCGGGCCGGAACAGCAAGTCCGCGCAGAACAGCGGCGTGCCTTCGATATCGTACGGCGTGCAGCGCAGGCGCAACAGCGGCAGCCCGTCGTCGACGCCGAGCTTGCGGGCCACGTCGGGCGGCGCCGGGATGGCGCTGGCTTCCATCGCCACGTCGCGAAAGCGATATCCCAGCCGGCTTTCGAACAGCGCCATGGCGTCGTTGGTCTCGACATCTTCCTGCACCAGGCGGCGCATCAGCGGCTCGGGCCCCATCAGGTTGAAATAGGCGACCGCTACGTCGTCCCAGTAGCGCACCGTGGCCACGCTCAGCACCTTTTCGCCGGGCTGCAGGCTCAGCGCTGCCGCCACGTGGGGCGGCGCCCGCAACAGGCGCACCGATGCCAGCTTGCCGTAGGCCAGCTGGCCGCGGGCACGCCCGGTCTCGTAGAACCCGGTCAGCGCGCCGAGGCTGGGGGTATCGGCCGGCCGCGTGACGAAACTGCCCTTGCCGTTCACTTTTTCGATCAGGCCGGCGTTGTGCAGGCCGGACAGGGCCTGGCGCACGGTGATGCGGCTGACGCCGAACTCGGCCATCAGCTCGGCCTCGGACGGCAGCTTCGCCCCGGGGCCGAAGGTGTTGCTGGCGATTCGCTGGCGAATCTCGCTTTCGATCTCTTTGAACCTGGGCAGCGCCACGTGTGTCCCGCCCGGCGGGCGGCTCCGAACTGAGTGAGCCGGATTATACCTATCATGACAGGTATCGTCTTAGCCTATTGACCTGTTATAACAGGTAATGGCAGTATCCGTCGTCACCAGCTGTCTGCGCCCCGCGAACCCTTACCGCATGCTGGCAACTCAGGAGACAAGACATTGGATACCAGGGCAAATGACACCGCCAGCGCGCCGGCGGAATTCGACTACATCGTCATCGGCGCGGGATCGGCCGGCTGTGCCGTGGCCGGACGCCTGGCCGAGGACGCCAGCGTCACGGTGGCGCTGCTCGAGGCGGGCCCGCATGACCACCACTACGCGATCTGGGCGCCGGTCGGCATCGCCGCCGTGGTGCCCAAGGCCGGTCCGCGCAATTACGCCTACTACACCGAGCCGCAGCCGGGCCTGAATGGCCGCCGCTCCTACCAGCCGCGCGGGCGCGGCCTGGGCGGCAGCTCGTCGATCAACGGCATGGTCTATATCCGCGGCCACCGGCGCGACTATGACGACTGGGCCGCGCTGGGCTGCCGCGGCTGGGGCTATGACGAGGTGCTGCCGTACTTCCGCCGCAGCGAGCGCAATCCGCGCCTGGGCGGGCACCAGGACGCGCTGCATGGCAGCGACGGGCCGCTGCACGTCAGCGACCTGCGCTCGCCCAACCCGTTCGCGCAGCGCTTCGTCGAGGCCGCGATGCAGGCCGGACTGCCGCGCAACGACGACTTCAACGGCGCCACCCAGGAGGGCGCCGGCCTGTACCAGGTGACGCAGCGCAACGGCGAGCGCTGGAACGCGGCGCGCGCCTACCTGCACAGCGGCAACGCGGCCGACACCGCGCTGAACGGCGGCCGCCGCGGGCTGGCGGTGATGACCGACACGCAGGCGTTGCGCATCCTGTTCGATGGCAAGCGTGCGACCGGCGTGGAGGTGGTCCGTGGCGGCGCGGTGAAAGTGCTGCGCGCGCGGCGCGAGATCGTGCTGAGCGGCGGCGCCTTCAATTCGCCGCAACTGCTGCTGGCCTCGGGCATCGGCCCCGCCACGCACCTGCGCGAGCTTGGCATCGACGTGGTCCACGAGCTGCCGGGCGTGGGCGAGAACCTGCAGGACCATCTCGACATCATCGTCAACAAGCAGCTGCAGAGCACCGAGCTGTTCGGCAAGACCGGCCGCGGCATGCTGAAGCTGGCGCGCGAGGTGATGCGCTACCGCCGCACCCGCACCGGCATGGTGACGTCCAATATCGCCGAGGCCGGCGCGTTCCTGCGCAGCCGGCCCGAACTGGAGATCCCTGACGTGCAGCTGCACTTCGCGGTGGCGCTGCTCGGCAACCGCAACCTGGGCAATCTCGGCCACGGCTATTCCTGCCATGCCTGCGTGCTACGCCCCCGGAGCCGCGGTCACGTGCGCCTGCGCAGCGCCGACACGCGCGCAGCGCCGCTGATCGACCCGCGCTTCCTGTCGGCAGAGGAAGACATGGCCGGCATGGTCGAGGGGGTGCGCGCGATTCGCCGCATCTTCGCCCAGCCCGCGCTGGCACGGCACGGCGGGCGCGAGGTGCTGACCGATGCGTTCGGGCCCGACAGCAGCAACGAGGCAGCGATCCAGGACTTCGTGCGCAACCATGCCGATACGGTTTACCACCCGGTCGGCACCTGCAAGATGGGTGTCGACGACATGGCCGTGGTCGACCCCGAACTGCGCGTGCGCGGCGTGCAAGGCCTGCGCGTCGCCGATGCCTCGATCATGCCGACCCTGGTCGGCGGCAACACCAACGCGCCGGCCATCATGATCGGCGAAAAGGCCGCGGACCTGCTCAGGGCCGCGCTGCGCTGAGCGGACCTGCATTGGCACAACACTACCAAGGAGACCACCATGCAAGCCACCGCACCCGCCACCATCAGCCCGGAAAACTACCGGGCGCTCGAGCAGGAACCGTTTCCCTTCACCGTGCGCCGCTGCACCCCTACCATAGGCGCCGAGGTCGAAGGCATCGATTTCCGCGACAGGCTGGACCACGACACCTATCTCTCGCTGCGCCGCGCGCTGCTGAAGTACAAGGTGCTGTTCTTCCGCAAGCAGGCCATCACGCCGGCCCGGCACGTTGAAGTGGCGCGGCGCTTCGGCGAACTCGAAGTCCACCCGATGTTCACCAACCATCCTGAGCATCCGGAACTGGTGGTATTCGGCCGCAACGACAAGACCCGCGGGCGCGAGAACCTGTACCACTCCGATGTGTCGTGGCGCGAGATCCCGTCGATGGGCTCGATGCTGCGCTGCCTGGAGTGCCCGGAGGTGGGCGGCGACACCATCTGGATCAACATGGCAGCGGCCTACGACAACCTGCCGCAGGACATGAAGGACCGCATCGCCAACCTGAAGGCCGTGCACGACGCCATGCCGGCATTCGGCACCGCACTGAGCGAGGAAAAATACGGCGAGATGCGCGCCAAGTATCCGCCCATGGTGCATCCGGTGGTACGCACCCATCCGGAAACCGGCGAGAAGATCCTGTTCGTCAACGAGGCCTTCACCACGCATTTCGCCAACTTCGCCAAGGAACAGCCGTACCGCTTCGGTTCCGATTTCAGGCCGGCGGAACTGGACCTGATGCAGTACCTGTACCGCCAGGCCGCCGCGCCCGAATACCAGGTGCGGCTGCGCTGGCAGCCCGACACGATCGCGCTGTGGGACAACCGCTCGACCCAGCACTACGCCGTGCAGGACTACTTCCCCGCGGTGCGCCACATGAACCGCGCCACCATCATCGGCGACCGACCGGTCTGACCGAACGCTAACCATCGAGGCAACCGGCATGCATATCGTCGACAAATTCTATATCCAGGGCCAATGGGTGCAGCCCACTGCAGGCGCCACCCAGGCCGACATCATCGACCCGGCTACCGAAGCGGTCGCGGGCAAGCTTGCCATGGGCACCGCCGCGGACGTGGACCGCGCCGTCGCTGCCGCCCGCGCGGCCTTCCCGGCGTGGTCGGTATCCACCCGCGAAACCCGCATCGCGCTGCTCGAGCGCATCATCGCCGCCTACCAGGCGCGCATGGCCGACCTGGCGCAGGCGGTGCGACAGGAGATCGGCGCGCCGATCACGCTGGCCACCAACCTGCAGGCAGCAATCGGGCTGGGACAATTGCAGGCAACGCTGCAGGCGCTGCGCGACTTTGCCTTCGAAAGCCCGCGTGGCAAGAGCCTGGTGGTGCGCGAAGCCATCGGCGTGGCCGCGCTGATCACGCCGTGGAATTGGCCGCTGAACCAGATCGCGGCCAAGGTGGCGCCGGCGCTGGCGGCGGGCTGCACCGTGGTGCTCAAGCCGTCGGAGATCGCGCCGCTGGACGCCCGGATCTTCGCCGAGATCATGGATGCCGCCGGCACGCCGCCGGGCGTGTTCAACATGCTCTATGGCGAAGGCCGCGTGGTCGGCGCCGCGCTGTCGTCGCATCCGGAGGTCGACATGGTGTCGATCACCGGCTCGACCCGTGCCGGCGTCGAAGTGGCCATCAGCGCCGCGCCCACGGTCAAGCGCGTGGCACAGGAACTGGGCGGCAAGTCGCCGCTGATCGTGCTGGACGACGCCGACCTGCAGGCCGCAGTGACCAGCGGCGTGGCCCAGTGCATGGTCAATTCGGGCCAGACCTGCGTGGCGCCCACGCGCGTGCTGGTGCCGCGCGCACGCTACGAGGAAGCGGTGCAGATCGCGGCGGCGGTGGCCAATGCGGTGACAGTGGGCGATCCGTCGGACCCCGAGACCAAGATGGGGCCGATTTCAAACCGCGGCCAGTATGACAAGGTGCAGCGCCTGATCGGCGTCGGCATCGAGGAAGGCGCGCGGCTGGCCGCCGGCGGCCCGGGCCGCCCCGACGGCCTGGCGCGCGGTTTCTATGCCCGCCCGACCATCTTTGCCGACGTGCGCAACGACATGGCCATCGCCCGCGAGGAGATCTTCGGGCCGGTGCTGTGCCTGTTGCCGTACGACAGCGAAGAGGAAGCCGTGGCCATCGCCAACGACACCGAGTTCGGCCTGGCGGCGTATATCGCCTCGTCCGATCCCGCGCGGGCGCGCAGGCTGGCGGCGCGGCTGCGCGCCGGCAATGTGCGCATCAACGGCGCGATGATGGACATCACCGCGCCCTTCGGCGGCTACAAGACTTCCGGCAACGGCCGCGAGTACGGCCCCGAAGGCATCGCCGAGTTCCTCGAGACCAAGACCGTGACGGGCTGAAGCCGGCCCGGCCGCCCGGCCTGCCGGGCGGTGTCGTTTGGGCGACGCACGCGCGCGCTGCCGCGCTTGTCTGACATCGGCAGGCGGCGGCGTCCGACAGGCCAACGCCTGCCGGAACGCTATCTTCAAGGGTAGCGCCAGGCCTTTTGCCGAAGCGCCCGGCTATGTCGACCATTCCCGATTCCACCGCTCCGGCACTGCCGCCAGCGCAGCCCGTCCCGCAGCCGGCCGACGCGGACTGCCGCGCGGGCGCCGCCGCGGATCCGTCTACGCCAGCGTCTGCGCCAGCGCCTGCGCTGCTGACCGATGCCGCCGTCGCCGGCGCTCTGCATCGGGCCAGCACCGCACTGATGGTGCTGGCGGTGCTGTTCTCGCTGTACGCCCTGCACGTGGCGCGCGATTTCCTCGTGCCGGTGCTGATCGCCGTGGTGATGGCCTATTTGCTGGACCCGCTGGTGAGCGCGCTGCAGCGGCTGGGGCTGCCGCGCGCACTGGCCAGCACTCTCGTGCTGCTGGCGCTGCTGGCCGCCCTGCTCAGCGGCGCCTACCTGCTGCAGGGCCAGGTCGAGTCCATGGTCAACAGCCTGCCGGAAATGGCCAGCAAGTTGTCGCGCTCCATCGGCGCGCTGCTCAGCGGCGACGACTCGATGTGGCAGAAGATCCGCCGCGCCGCCACCGTCCTCAGCGGCACCGGCCAGCCGCCGCCGGCGCGCGGCACCCACGTTGTAGTGGAGCAGTCGGCCGGCCAGATCAACAACATGCTGCTGGCCGGCTCGGTCAGCGTCTTCACCATGGCAGCGCAGGCGGTAGTAGTGGTGTTCCTGCTGTATTTCCTGATGCTTGCGGGCGATACCTTCAAGCGCAAGTTCATCAAGATGGTCGGCACCACCATCTCGGAGAAGAAGATCAGCGTGCACATGCTGGATGAGGTCAATCTCTCCATCCGGCGCTACATGGGGATGCTGCTGGTGACCAACGCCGGCCTCGGCGTCTGCACCTGGCTGTTGCTGAAATGGCTCGGCGTCGACAACGCCGGCAGCTGGTCGCTTGCGGCGGCGGCGCTGCACCTGGTGCCCTACTTCGGCGCGCTGGCGATCGCGCTATGCCTGGGCATGGTCACCTTCATGCAGTTCGGCACGCTTGGCATGGCCGCGGCGGCGGCCGGCGGTTCGCTGCTGATCGCGACGCTGATCGGGTCGGTCATCACCACATGGATGACAGGCCGCATGGCGCGCATGAACGCCGTGGCCGTATTCGTCGCGCTGCTGCTGTTCACCTGGCTGTGGGGGGTGTGGGGAATGCTGCTCGCGATACCGCTGATTACCATCGCCAAGGTGGTGGCGGATCACATTGAAGGCATGGAAGTGGTGGCCGAGTTCCTTGGTGAGTAGCGTGCGCTCTCGCACCTGTCGCATCGGACTTGCACCGCTATACTGAAACAGCGGATGCTGCACCACAGCATTACGGCGCAGCCATTCGCGCGGAGGAAACCACCATGTCTCTATGCGACCTGTGCGAGTCGCAACTGGACCGCCCCGGCCATGTGCCGCCGCATCCGCAACTGGCGATCTCGGCGACGCTGCGCATGGCGAGCGGTCAGAATGCGTTCGTGTACCGCTGCGGCCACTGCGGCCAGACTCTGCTGCTTGCGTCCGACGACGAAGAAGCACCCGACCGCTGGACGCGCCTCGACGCCGACGGCTGGCGCTGAGCGGCGCCCAAGCGCTGTTGGCGCCGCCTTGATCCCGCGCAACACTGCTGACTGTCGGCGCCGACATAATGGCCTCTCATGGCCAAGAAATTTCCCATCCATCCCAGCCATCCCGAGCGCATCTGCTGGGGCTGCGATCAATACTGTCCGGTCGACTCGATGCGTTGCGGCAACGGCTCCAGTCGCACCCAGCGTCCCGTCGAACTGCTTGGCGACGACTGGCTGGAATGCGGCGACTGGGGCATCGAGGCGCCGTCCGCCACGGCACCGTCCGGGACCACCCCCGGATAGCGGGATTACAATCGTTGTCTCCGGCCCAACGACAAAGACCGGCGCCACTGCCGGCATACACCGAGACAACCATGCTGAACCTCCAGGATTCCTCGCTGCTGCGGCAGCAGTGCTTGATCGACGGCCGCTGGATCGATGGCGAGCGCCGCATCGACGTGACCAATCCCGCCACCGGCGAGCGCGTCGGCCAGGTGCCGCAGCTGGGCGCCGCCGAGACCCGCCAGGCCATCGAGGCCGCCAATCGCGCGCTGCCGGCGTGGCGTGCCCGCACCGCCAAGGACCGCTCGGCGCTGCTGCGCAAATGGTTCGAGCTGATCATGGCCAACCAGGAAGACCTGGCCCGCATCATGACCGCGGAGCAAGGCAAGCCGATTGCCGAGGCGCGCGGCGAGATCGCCTACGCGGCCTCGTTCATCGAGTGGTTTGCCGAGGAAGGCAAGCGCGTCTATGGCGATACCATTCCCGCCCCCGTCAGCAACCAGCGCATCGTGGTGACCAAGGAACCGGTCGGGGTCTGCGCCGCGATTACGCCGTGGAACTTCCCCGCCGCCATGATCACCCGCAAGGCCGGCCCCGCGCTGGCGGTCGGCTGCACCATGGTGGTCAAACCCGCTTCGCAGACGCCGCTGACGGCGCTGGCGCTGATGGCGCTGGCCGAGCGCGCCGGCATCCCCGCCGGCGTGCTGTCGGTAGTGACCGGCTCGGCCAGCGCGATCGGCGGCGAGATGAGCAGCAATGCGCTGGTGCGCAAGCTGACCTTCACCGGCTCGACCGAAGTCGGCCGCGTGCTGATGGCGCAGACCGCCGCCACCATCAAGAAGGTGTCGATGGAACTGGGCGGCAACGCGCCCTTTATCGTGTTCGACGATGCCGACCTCGACGCCGCCGTCGAAGGCGCGATCGTTTCCAAGTATCGCAATGCCGGTCAGACCTGCGTCTGCGCCAACCGCATCTACGTGCAGTCCGGCGTGTACGAGGCGTTTGCGCAGAAGCTGGTGGCCGCGGTGGCGGCGCTGAAGGTGGGCAACGGCATGGACGACGGCGTGCGCATCGGCCCGCTGATCGACGACAAGGCCGTGGCCAAGGTCGAGGAGCATATCGCCGACGCGCTCGGCAAGGGCGCGCGCCTGCTGCAGGGCGGGCAGCGCCATGCGCTCGGGCACTCCTTCTTCCAGCCGACGGTGCTGGCCGACGTCGCGCCCGGCATGCTGGTGGCGCGCGAGGAAACCTTCGGCCCGCTCGCGCCGCTGTTCCGCTTCGACACCGAGGACGACGTGGTCGCCATGGCCAACGACACCGAGTTCGGCCTGGCCAGCTACTTCTATGCGCGCGACCTGGGCCGGGTCTGGCGCGTCTCGGAACGGCTGGAATACGGCATGGTCGGCGTCAACACGGGCCTGATCTCGAACGAGGTGGCGCCGTTCGGCGGCGTCAAGCAATCGGGCGTGGGCCGCGAGGGATCGCATTACGGCATCGACGACTACCTGGTGATCAAGTACACCTGCATGGCCGGCATCTGATCCGGCGCGCCCTCAGCCCGCCGTGCCTGCGGCGCGCCGGGGGCCGGGCGGCGGCGGCGCCAGCCGGCAGCTGTCGCGAAAGCGCGCGATCTGGTCGCGCACCTGCTGCATCTGTTCGATCTGGTAGCTGGCCCGCTCGCGGCTGTAGCGGGTGCCGAACTCATACAGCGCGCCGTCCGCGGCGCGGGCAAGGCCCTCCAGCGCCTGCGCCAGCGTGCGTCCTTCCACGCTGCGGTGCCGCCGCAGGCGCCACGACAGCGCCTCCTGGCCCTGGTCGAGCAGGTTCTGCTGCAGGTAGCCGAGCCGCTCGGCAAGTCGCTGCGCGTCCTGCAGCACCGACAGATACGCGCATACGACCGCGAGCCGCTGCTGCATCTCGCCGCCGCGCAGCAGCTCGCGCGCGCACGCGCCCCATGCCTGCGCCTCCGCCCCGCGGTCTTGTCCGCCGCATTCGCGCACATAGACCTCCAGCGGCAGCACCGACACCGCCAGCCCGGGCGGCAGCACGCTGGTGAAGCGGCTGGCGATGGCCTGCTGCAGGGTGCGGTCCAGCGCGCAGCACGTCTTGATGTCCGCATCGACATAGAAGTCCAGCGCCGGCTGCCGGCCATGGCCGACCGAGACCACCGCACGCACCGGCGGACGCCCGGCCATGGCCAGCGTTTCCAGGCCGGCTTCGATGCAGCGCTGCTCGGCGGCCTCGGCGCCGAGGGCCTGGACGATATCCTGCATCTGCAGCGTGCCGGCGATTTCGGTGCGGTCGACCGCGGGCAGCCAGCCACCGCGGCGGTCGGCCGCCATGGTCATCCGCTTCAGATCGACATGCGTGATCGCATTGCCCGTCATATATCCCTCCGATTCCAGAAGTCGTGTCTCAATCCCGCCGCGATGCCATTACAATCGCGGCATGCATGCCGTGCAAGGCGTGCGCCGGCTCGGCCCCGCTCAGTGCGGCCACCAGCGGGCCGTCTTCCAGCCGGAAGCGGTACATCATCAGCCTGGACCGCGCCAGCGCGATGATCTGCGTCGGCGTCAGCGATGCAAGCAGGCGGCCCGCCTCGGGCCCGAGACCGAGCCGGAACAGCGCCTCGGCCTCGTTCTCTCGCATCAGCCGCTGTACCAGCAGCAGGTAGGACAGGTTCAGCGCCTCGACCTGGCGCAGGCTGTCGGGGTCCGTTTCCTGTTGCAGGGCTGGCGCGCTTGCGCTAGAGGGCCTGTGCTGTTCCATGTCAAGCTTGCACCGGTGCCGATGCGCCGCCCGCCATGCGCAGGCGCGGCGCGGGCGCGTGGGCGAGGATCATCGCGCGCGCGGCAATGGCCCGCAGCGCGGGCTTGTCGAGCAGCGTGATGGTGCGGTGCCGTACCGTGATCAGGCCCCCTTCGGCCAGTCTGGAGAACTGCCGGCTCACCGTTTCCAGCGTCAGGCCGATATAGCTGCCGATTTCCTCACGGCTCATGCGCAGCACAAAGGCCGACGAGGAATAGCCGCGCTGCGCGAAGCCGTCCGCCAGCCACAGCAGGAACGTCACCAGCCGCTCTTCGGCAGTCATCAGCGCCAGCATGGTCTGCACCGCCCGCGCGCGCTGCAGCTGGCCGTCCAGCGCCAGCAGCAGCTGCCGGCCGAGCGGCGCCAGCGTGGCCGCGGCCAGGCGCAGCGCGTCCACAGAAAACAGGCACAGCTTGGTGTCTTCCAGCGCGGTGGCGTACGACGCATAGTGCGGGCGCACCAGGCTGTCCAGCCCGACCATGTCGCCGGGAAAGTGGAAGGCGACCACCTGGGTGCGTCCGTCCTCGGTGGTGACATGGGTCTTGATGGTGCCGACGCGGATGGCATAGACCGATGTCACCGGATCTCCCATCAGGTACAGGAATTCGCCCTTGCGCAGGCGCACCATGCGTTGCGCCGCTTCGACGCCGGGGGCGTCGCGTTCCTGGCCGGCCGGTGCGCAGCCAGGGCAGGCGCCGGCCATGCGGCAACACTTGCGGCACGGCATGGCTTCGCGCTGCGGCTGGCGATCATCGGACTGTGTCATCGGCACTTGGGCTGTGAGACCTTGAGAACCTCGTGCGTCCATTCTATGGAGCCGCCCTGGCCAGACAATCCGTACATTCCGATTCTCGGCGCGGAAGCGTCCGACCTTGCCGTGCGCCGGCCCGCCGCGACGTCCGTGCTGCACTTGGCGATGCGGGCGGATCCCAGCGAAGCGCAAGCAGGCGTATCCTTACCGCACCATCAGGATCGGATGCGCCGGCAGCGCCGGCACGTCGCCCCACCCATCCCATGACAAGACGCCCCGACGATCCACAACCCCTTGCCGGCAACGCCAGCAGCCCCGAGGCCGGCGGCCCGGACCACGCGCACGCGGCGGACACTCCCTACCGGACGCTGGTGGAAGCCGTGCAGGACTACGCCATCTTCACGCTCGACGTGGGCGGCCATGTCTCCAGCTGGAACAAGGGCGCCGCCCGCATCAAGGGCTACCGGCGCGAGGAGATCCTGGGCAAGCATTTCTCGCAGTTCTATACCCCGGACGCCGTGGCCCGGCGCTGGCCCGACGCCGAGCTGAAGGCCGCCGCCGAACTGGGCCGCTTCGAGGACGAGGGCTGGCGCGTGCGCAAGGACGGCAGCCGCTTCTGGGCCAACGTCGTCATCACCGCCCTGCGCGACCCCGAGGGCCGGCTGATCGGCTTCGGCAAGGTCACGCGCGACCTGACCGAGCAGCGCCGCGCCGCCGAGGCGCTGCGCCAGAGCGAGGAATCGCTGCGCCTGCTGGTCGAAGGTGTCAAGGACTACGCGATCTTCATGCTCGACCCCGGCGGCCATATCGTCAGCTGGAATTCCGGCGCGTCCTATATCAAGGGCTACCGCCGCGACGAGATCATCGGCCGCCATTTTTCGCTGTTCTATCCGCAGGAGGACATCGCCGCGGGCAAGCCGGCGCGGCACCTGGACCTGGCCCGGCGCGCCGGGCGCGTCGAGGACGAGGGCTGGCGCGTGCGCAAGGACGGCTCGCTGTTCTGGGCCAATGTCACGCTGACCGCCGTCTACGACGATTCACGCGCGTTGCGCGGCTTTGCCAAGGTGACGCGCGACATGAGCGAACGCCGCCGCCGCGAAGAGCTGGAACGCTCCAGCCAGCGCCTGAACGAATTCCTGGCCACGCTTTCGCATGAACTGCGCAATCCGCTGGCGCCGGTGCGCAGCGCGCTGACCGCGATGCGGCTGGCCCCGGGCGACGGCGCGCTGGCCAACCAGAGCCTGGCCCTGATCGAGCGCCAGGTAACGCACCTGAGCCGGCTCGTCGACGACCTGCTCGATATCGGGCGCATCACCTCCGGCCGGATCGAGCTGCGCACCGCGCCGGTGGAACTCGACGAGATCATTGCGCTGGCGATCGAGGGCGCGCGCCCGGCGCTCGATGCCAAGTCGCAGCGCGTCGACGTGCAGGGCACGCCCGGCGCGATCCGCATGGATGCCGACAAGACCCGGCTGGTGCAGGTGCTGCAGAACCTGGTGCTCAATGCGTCGAAGTTCTCGCCGCCCGGCACGGTCGTGACGATCGCCACGGCGGTGCAGAACCGTACCCTGGAAATCCGTGTGACCGACCAGGGCCGCGGCATCTCGCCGCATGCGCTCGAAGACATCTTCCAGCTGTTCGTGCAGGAAAGCCGGCCGGGCACCGATGTGCAAGGCGGACTGGGCATCGGCCTGTCGCTGTGCCGCTCGCTGGTGGAACTGCACGGCGGCACCATCGCGGCCGCCAGCGCCGGGCCGGGGCTGGGCAGTACCTTCACGGTACGGCTGCCGCTGCCGGCAGCGCGCGCGTCCGACGATGCGCACCGCGCCGCCCTGCCCGCCACCGGCCACGACCACGCCGACCTGCAGGTGCAGCGCATCCTGCTGGTCGACGACAACCGCGACGCCGCCGACAGCCTGGCGATGCTGCTCGAGATGTGCGGCCACGAGGTGACCATCGCCTACGACGGCTCCGAAGCCCTGCACGTGGCGCCGCGCTGCCGTCCGCATATCGCGCTGATCGACCTGGCCATGCCGGGCATGGACGGCTTCGAGGTGGTGCGCGCCATGCGCGGCGTGGCCGGCACCGAATCCACCCGTTACGTCGCGCTGACCGGCTTCGGCCAGCCGGCGGACCGGCAGCATACCGAGGCCGCCGGCTTCGATGCGCACCTGGTCAAGCCGGTGGAGCTGGAAACCCTGTTCGGCACCATCGCGCGGCTGCGCCAGCCCGGCTGAGCGGCACGACATCTGGCCGAACCCGACCTTCGCCAATCCCGAACCCGCGCGCGCCGCCGCTGCGACACACTGACGCCCGTTCCATCGCAACAGATCAAGGAAAGGAGACAGCGATGCAGGGTTGGATGAAGCGTGCGGCCATGGGGCTGCTGTTTGCATGCGCGGCGACCGCCGCCGGCACCGCGCTGGCGGACTACCCCGACAAGCCGGTGCGGCTGGTGGTACCGTTCCCGCCGGGCGGCGCCACCGACCTGCTGGCGCGCGAGATCGGCAACGCGCTGTCGGCGCGGCTGCAGCAGCCGGTGGTGATCGACAACCGCCCCGGCGCCGGCGGCAACCTGGCGGCGATCGCCGTGGCGCGGGCCCCGGCCGACGGCTACACGCTGCTGTTCGGCACCTTCGGCTCGCTGGCGGTCAACAAGAGCCTCTATGACAAGCCCGGCTACGACCCGCTCAAGGACTTCGCGCCGGTGGCGTCGGTGGCCTACCTGCCCAACGTGCTGGTGGTGCATCCCAGCGTGCCGGCGCGCACCGTGCCGGAACTGCTGGCGCTGGCGCGCAAGGAGCCGGCCAAGCTGACCTACGGCTCGTTCGGCAACGGCTCGTCGTCGCATCTGGCGGGCGAGCTGTTCACGCACCTGGCCGGTGTCGATATCACGCATATTCCGTACAAGGGCAGCGCCGCGTCGATGACCGACCTGATCGGCGGGCGCATCACCATGATGTTCGACAGCGTCTCCACGGCGCTGCCGTATATCCGCGACAAGCGCGTGCGCGCGCTGGCGGTGACCACGCAGAAGCCGTCCGAGCAGCTGCCCGGCGTGCCGACGCTGGCCGCCGCCGGCGTGCCCGGCTACGAGCTGACCGCCTGGTTCGGGGTAGCGGCCCCGGCGGGCACGCCCAAGGCCGTGATCGACCGCCTCAACGGCGAGATCGTGGGTGCGCTCAAGCAGCCGGATCTCGCCGCCAGGCTGGCCAGCCAGGGCACGGTGCCCTTCCCCGCCACGCCGGCGCAGTTCGGCAGCTATATCCGCGCGCAATACGAGAAGTGGGACGGCGTGATCAAGTCCGCCAACATCAAGCTGGACCACTGACCGCCTGCCTCCAGGCGGCCTCAGCTTGCCTCAGGCGCGCCGAAGCGCCACGACAGCCGCGCCGCCGCCTGCCGCACCAGCGCGGCGGTGGCGCCTTCGGTGCTGCTGTCGAAGCTGCCGCTGGAACCCATCACCGCGATCACCAGCGCCAGGCTGCCGGTGTGATCGAACACCGGTGCCGCCAGCGTGTCGATGCCTGGCACCGGATGGCTCAGTGCATTGTCGATGCGCGCGGCGCGTACCTGCGCCAGACGCCGGGCGTAGGCCGGCGACAGCTTGCCGCCGGGCCCGAGCACCTGGTCGGCGGCGGCCCCCGCCATGCGCAGCGCATCGTTCTGCAGCAGGCCCGCCAGCACGTTGTCCGGCAGGTGCGCCGCGACGGTGCGGCCGATGGCGGTATGGACCAGCGACAGCACCGTGCCCACGCGCAGGCTGACATGCTGCGGCCGCGCCGATTCTTCCAGCCGCACCACGGTCGGCCCCAGCGGCCCCAGCACCGCCATTGCCACGCTCAGGCCCGTGGTCCCGGCCAGCTCGATCACCTCGGGTTCGGCCTCGCGCGTCGGTGACAGCCGCTGCAGCGCGATCAGTCCCAGTTCCAGCGCCAGCGGTCCGCACAGGTAGTTCCCGGCGGCATCGCGCGCCAGCAGGCCGGTCTTCTGCAGGCTGACCAGGTGCGGAAAGGCCTTGGCCGCCGGCATGCCCGCGGCCAGCGCCAGGTCGCGCAGCGGTACCGGCCGCCCCGCGGCTACCAGCGCGCCGAGCAACTGGCCGGTACTGTCGAGCGACTGGATGCCGCGCTGCGGCTTGCCGCCGTCGAGGTCTTGCGGGGTTTCGTTCGCGCCGCTCATGGCTGTTCACCGTTCGTCTCGCGCAGCGCCGCGCCGATCTCCGCGCCTGCGGCTAGCAGCGCCTGCGCCGCCGCGCCATGCCAGTCGACGTCGATGGCACCGGTCGATCCCACCAGCGTCAGCACCAGCCGCAGCGCGCCGGCGCCGTCGAGCACCGGCACGCTGAGGCTGCTGACGGCCGGGCTGGGCGCATCGATGCTGCGCTCGATGCCGCGCGCGCGGACTTCCGCCAGCCTGGCGCCGAACGCGGCCAAGTCCGCCGCGGTGGCATCCGGTTGCTGCGCCTGCCATAACGGCTGCCACTGCGCCGGCGGCTGGAAGGCGCAGAACACCCGGCCGGTGGCGGTGGCCGCCAGCGCCATCACCGTGCCTACGTGCAGGTTGACGTGCAGTGGCGCGGTGGCCGGCACATAGCGCACGATGGTCGGTCCCTGCGGTCCGGCCAGGCAGATCGCCACGCTGCAGCCGAGCGCCTGCGCCAGCGCATCCGCGCGCGGCAGCGCGGCGCGCCAGGCGGCGTCCTGCTCCAGGTGCAGCAGGCCCAGGCGCAGCGACAGCGGTCCGGGCTCGTAGCGGCCGGACACGTGGTCGCGCTTGATCAGCCCCAGCCGTGCCAGGCTGACCAGATAGGCAT
>JABFVP010000489.1 GCA_013362725.1 Cupriavidus sp. | reverse complement strand
TCCGGCGCCAGGCGCCGGTTTTTTGTTGCTGGCTTGCTGCCCGCGGGTCAGCGCGCCTGCAGGTCCTGCAGGTCCTGCTCGCTCACCACCCGGGCCGGGCGTGCCGGCGGCAGGCCGACGAACTCGCCCACCACCTGGCGGAACAAGCCGCGCGCCCACACCAGCATCGGGTGGGTGTTGCGGCTGCGATGCCAGAACATGTTCAGGCCGAGCGTGGTGTTCAGCTCCGCCGGCAAGGGGAAGGCTTACAGGCCATAGGTCTCGCAGGCCATGTCCTTGGTCAGCGCATTGACGGTGAAGATCATGTACGACTGCGAGGCCAGTTCGGCCTGGGCGCGCCACGAATGCACCGTCAGCGAGGCGTTGCGCTTCAGGCCGCGCTGCTGCAGCGCGTAGTCCAGCGGGATGAGCGAAGGCGCCGGGCGGCCGGAGCCACCGGAATGCGCCATGAAGATATGGCCGCAGTCCAGGTATTGCTCGAGCGTGCAGTGGCCCTTCAGCACCGGATGGTCCTTGCGCGCGCACACCCACAGGTTGAGCGACGTCACCATTTCCTCGACGATTTCCGGATGGCGGGTCGGGAACGGCGAGAATGCCAGGTCGAGTTCATTGGCGCGCATCGACGCCACGTCGGTTTCCCAAGAATGGGACTCGACCAGCTTGATATGCAGGTCCGGCGCCAGCGCCTTGATGCGCAGCACGAAACGGTTGAACACCGTATCGCCCAATTCCGCGGCAAAGCCGATATTGAGCGTGCCGGTGGCGGTGGCCGGATCGAAGTTGTCCGCGTCGCCCTCGTTGATCGACGACCACAGGTCCAGCATGTCGCGGATCTTGGGGCCCAGCTCGAGCGCGCGCGGCGTCGGCGTCAGCCCGTGCGGGACGCGGATAAAGAGTGGATCATCAAAGATTTCGCGCAGCCTGCCCAGCGAATGCGAGACCGCCGGCGCGGTCATGTGCATCTTCTCAGCCACGTAGGTGGCATTACGCTTGCTCAGCAGCTCGGTGAAGATCACTAGAAGCTTTGTGTCTACGTTCACCATGATCAGGCCCCCGGTCAGATTTTTCACAGCTAAGATGGCCCCACCACTTGCACTGGCTGCACATCAGATTTCAACAGCGTCTTAATAGTGTAAGAGGAAAAATCAGGCTCGGAAAGCAAATTCGGCATTTCTGAAACGGCTGGCAACGACATAAATCCGAAAAATTGCGCGATTTTGCCGCAATTGATCGTAGATGCGTACATTGGCGGCGGCGCAACCAGCACTTGGCCTCGGCTATCCTCGACTTAAGGGTTCCACTTTTATCATTCTTTTCTGACGCAACTATTTCAGTGGCGGCAGCAAACCAGCATCGTGCCTTAAAAAAGAAAAACGCGCCCGAAGGCGCGTTTCCTGCTGCAGGCGGCGGATTACTTGGCCACCACGCGGGCCATTTCCAGCACCTTGTTCGAGTAGCCCCACTCGTTGTCGTACCAGCTCACGACCTTGATGAAGGTGCCGTCCAGCGCGATGCCGGCTTCGGCGTCGAAGATCGAAGTGCGGGCATCGCCGCGGAAGTCGGTGGCGACCACCTTGTCTTCGGTGTAGCCCAGCACGCCCTTCAGCGCGCCCTGGCTCTGGGCCTTCATCTCGGCGCAGATTTCTTCGTACGACGCCGACTTTTCCAGCTCGACGGTCAGATCGACCACCGACACGTCGGAGGTCGGCACGCGGAACGACATGCCGGTCAGCTTCTTGTTCAGCTGCGGGATCACCACGCCCACGGCCTTGGCGGCGCCGGTCGACGACGGGATGATGTTTTCCAGGATGCCGCGGCCGCCGCGCCAGTCCTTGTTGGACGGGCCGTCGACGGTCTTCTGCGTGGCAGTAGCGGCGTGCACGGTGGTCATCAGGCCGCGCTTGATGCCCCACTTGTCGTTCAGCACCTTGGCCACCGGGGCCAGGCAGTTGGTGGTGCAGCTCGCGTTGGAAATGATCGCCTCGCCCTTGTACGTGTCGTGGTTCACGCCGTACACGAACATCGGGGTGTCGTCCTTGGACGGGGCCGACATGATCACCTTCTTGGCGCCCGCGTCGATATGCTTCTGCGCGCCTTCCTTGGTCAGGAAGATGCCGGTGGACTCGACCACCACGTCGGCGCCGATCTCGCCCCACTTCAGCTCGGCCGGATCCTTGACCGCGGTCAGGCGGATCTTCTTGCCGTTGACGACCAGGGTATTGCCGTCGACCGACACTTCGCCGTCAAAGCGGCCATGCACCGAGTCGTACTTCAGCATGTACGCCAGGTAGTCCGGCTCCAGCAGGTCGTTGATGCCAACGACTTCGATGTCCTTGAAGTTGGCGACGGCGGCGCGGAACACCATGCGTCCGATGCGGCCGAAGCCGTTGATGCCGATCTTGATGGTCATGACTGTCTCTCCTGAGGATCGATTGAAACCGGTGGGCGCCGCGTCTGCCGCGCGGCGCACCGCGCGGCTCCAGCGCCCGGATGCTTAGATAAGGGTGTCCTTCACCGTACGGACCACGTTCTCGACGGTAAAGCCGAAGTGCTTGAACAGCACGCCGGCCGGGGCCGATTCACCGAAGGTGTCGATGCCCACCACGGCCTGGACCTGGTATTTCCACCAGAAGTCCGTCACGCCCGCCTCGACCGCCACGCGCGGCACGCCGGCCGGCAGCACGCTGGCCTTGTAGGCGGTGTCCTGCTTGTCGAACACGGTGGTCGCGGGAACCGACACCACGCGCACATGCACGCCTTCGGCGGCCAGTGCATCGGCGGCGCCGACGGCCAGGCCGACTTCCGAGCCGGTCGCCAGAATCACGGCGTCCGGACGGTTAGACTTCGGATTCACGCTGTCGCGCAGCACGTAGCCGCCGCGCGCGATATTGGCGCGGGTGGCGTCGTCGCGCTTCTGGAACGGCAGGTTCTGGCGGCTGAAGATCAGGCAGCTCGGGCCGTTCTCGCGGCGGATCGCCTCGGCCCAGGCCACGGCGGTCTCGGTGGTGTCGGCGGTACGCCAGACGTCCATATTGGGGATCAGGCGCAGGCTGGCGACGTGCTCGATCGACTGGTGGGTCGGGCCGTCTTCGCCCAGGCCGATCGAGTCATGGGTGAACACGAACAGCGAGCGGATCTTCATCAGCGCCGCCATGCGCAGCGCATTGCGGCTGTAGTCCGAGAACGTCAGGAAGGTCGCGCCGTACGGGATGTAGCCGCCATGCAGCGTGATGCCGTTCATGATCGCGCTCATGCCGAACTCGCGCACGCCGTAGTTGATGTGGTTGCCCCAGGCATCGACCCGCACCGCCTTGCTGCCCGACCAGTTGGTCAGGTTCGAGCCGGTCAGGTCGGCCGAGCCGCCGAGGAACTCGGGCAGCACCGGGCCGAAGGCCTCGATGGTGTTCTGGCTGGCCTTGCGGGTGGCGATGGTCTCGGCCTTTTCCTCGCACTTGGCGATAAAGGCTTCGACCGCGGCGTCGAAAGCGCCCGGCAGTTCGCCCTTCATGCGGCGGGTGAATTCGCCGGCCTCGTACGGGTGGCGCTCGGCATACGATTCGAACAGCGCGTTCCAGGCGCGCTCCAGCGCCTGGCCGTTGGCCTTGGCGTCCCAGGCGTCGTAGACCTCGGCCGGCACTTCGAACGGGGCGTGGGCCCAGCCCAGCGCCTCGCGCGTGGCCAGCACCTCGGCGCCTCCCAGCGGGGCGCCGTGCACGTCGTGGCCGCCTTCCTTGTTGGGCGCGCCCTTGCCGATCTTGGTGCGGCAGCAGATCAGGGTCGGCTTGTCGCTGGCCTTGGCCTGCGCGATGGCGTTGTCGACCGCGACCACGTCATGGCCGTCGATGCCGCGGATCACGTTCCAGCCGTAGGCTTCGAAGCGCTTGGGGGTGTCGTCGTTGAACCAGTGCACCACGTCGCCGTCGATCGAGATGCCGTTGTCATCCCACAGCGCAATCAGCTTGTTCAGCTTGAGCGTGCCGGCCAGCGAGCAGGCCTCGTGCGAGATGCCCTCCATCAGGCAGCCGTCGCCCAGGAACACATAGGTGTAGTGGTCGACGATGTCGAAGCCCGGGCGGTTGAATTCCTCGCCCAGCAGGCGTTCGGCCAGCGCCATGCCGACCGCATTGGTGATGCCCTGGCCGAGCGGGCCGGTGGTGGTTTCCACGCCCGGGGTGATGCCGTATTCCGGGTGGCCGGCGGTCTTGCTGTGCAGCTGGCGGAAGTTCTTCAGCTCTTCGATCGGCAGGTCGTAGCCGCTCAGGTGCAGCAGCGCGTAGATCAGCATCGAGCCGTGGCCGTTGGACAGCACGAAGCGGTCGCGGTCCGCCCACTGCGGGTTGCTCGGGTTGTGCTTCAGATGCCGGCCCCACAGCGCCACGGCGATGTCTGCCATGCCCATCGGCGCACCGGGGTGGCCGGAATTGGCCTGCTGGACGGCGTCCATGGCAAGCACGCGGATGGCGTCGGCCATCAGCTTGGCAGGCTGGGAAGCAAAGGGACTTGTGGCGGGATGGGCAAGGGCGGACATGCGGGCGGATTCGGCGTGAGCCTTGGCGGCAGGAAAACCGCAATTTTAGCAGAAGCTAGGGGGTTTTCCGGACTCCCGGACACCCCGTCGGCCAAGCCAGGGCGATCCTAGCAAGCCGCCCGCGCCGCCGCATGACGGCAACCGGAACCATCCGGGCTCCGGCATGCCTGATCCTTCACCCCAACGGCATGCCAAGGCCCATGGCGCGGCACTTCGACAGCGTAGCGCGGCACGCGTAAGATGCACTCTCGCACCGCGCGGCACGCCGCCGCGCCGGGTTTCCCGCAACCAGGAGACGACCAAGGAGACGATCATGACCAGACCGGCCAACACCCCCTGGCTCACCCCCTACCTGACCGTCGCCAACGGCCGCGCCGCGCTGGACTTCTATGGCCGCGCCTTCGGCTTTACCGCCGGCAACGTGGTCGACGAGAACGGCGTTCCCACCCACGCCGAGATGCACTACCACGGCCAGCTGGTGGTGATGTTCGCGCCCGAGGGCGCGTGGGGCAGCACCGCGCGCACGCCGCGCTCGCTGGGCGTGGAGTGCCCGCAGACCTTTTATGTCTATTGCGACGATGTCGACGCCATGCACCAGCGCGCGGTCGATGCCGGCGCGGTCAGCCTGATGGCGCCGGCCGACCAGTTCTGGGGCGACCGCTACTGCATGGTCGAGGATCCCGACGGCTACCGCTGGGGCTTCGGCAAGCCGCTGGCCCAGGCCAACCAGGCAGGTCGGGCAAGCTGATGGCGCCACGATTTTTTGTCGGCGGCGCAGACACCGTGCTGGCCGCCGAATCGGATTTCCCGTTGCCCGAACCGGTGGTGCGCCACGCGCGGGTACTGCGCCTGGCGCCGGGCGACGCCAGCACCCTGTTCGACGGCCGCGGCGGCAGCCACGCCGCCACGCTGGTCGAACTGGGCAAGCGCCACGCGCTGGCGCGCATCGGCGCGCACGACGCGGCCGAGGCCGAGCCGCCCTTCCGCGTCACGCTGGCTCAGGGCCTCGCCGGTGGCGACAAGATGGACTGGCTGATCGAGAAAGCCGTCGAACTTGGCGTCGCGGCGATCCAGCCGCTGCAGGCCAGCCGCTCGGTGGTGCGCCTGTCCGGCGAGCGCGCGCAGAAGCGCCAGGCCCACTGGCAGGCGCTGGTCCAGGCAGCCTGCGAGCAATGCGGCCGAAATCGTTTGCCGGCGGTGGCGGAGGTCACTAACTTGGATACGTGGCTGGCGCGCGTCGCCCCATCCGGCAACGGCACCAGGCTGCTGCTCTCGCCGCGTGCCGCGTATTCGCTGCCGGCACTGGTGGCGGAACGGCGCGAGGCGCTGCTGGCCGATGGCGTCACGTTGCTGATCGGCCCGGAAGGCGGCCTGGCCCCCGAAGAAGAACAGGCCGCACTGCAAGCCGGTTTCACCGGCGTGTCGCTCGGCCCGCGCATCCTGCGCACGGAAACCGCCGGGCTGGCGTGCCTGGCGACCCTGAACGCCTTGCTGGGCGGATTCTGACGACGGGGCCACCCCGGCCTTGTGTCACCTTGCAACCCTGACTGAAAGGAGTCGACCATGGGACTACTCGATAGCGTGCTGGGCGGTGTGCTCGGACAGCTCGGCGGCGCGCGCGCAGAGAACGGCCAGGGCGGCGGGCTCGACCCAAAGCTGATGATGGCGCTCGGCCTGCTGGCCACGCTGGCCATGCGCAGCCGCGCGCAAGGCGGCGATGCCGCCGGCGGCGCCCCCGCGGTCGATGATGGCCTGGGCGGGCTGGGTAGCCTCGGCGGGCTGCTCGGC